>NZ_BAABLV010000034.1:0-15913 GCF_039544535.1 Tessaracoccus lubricantis | reverse complement strand
CGACCCCCTTCACCCCGCCGACACGCCCGCCATCGGATCCCCGCTCACCCCACGCTCAGGTACGAAGAGCCATCATCCCCGCGTGAGCGGGGAGCACCAAACTCATCGCGCGAGTCGTCGATCCCGCCACCGGATCATCCCCGCGTGAGCGGGGAGCACCCAATGCACCCCCCGGCCTCAGTGGTCGACTACGGATCATCCCCGCGTGAGCGGGGAGCACGGCGGTGGTGCGGGCCTCGACGGCGCGGGTGGCGGATCATCCCCGCGTGAGCGGGGAGCACCTCCCACGCGGAGGTCTGCTGGTTGTAGCGGCGGGATCATCCCCGCGTGAGCGGGGAGCACCGCCATATGGGATCGCGTGGACACGCAACGGAAGGATCATCCCCGCGTGAGCGGGGAGCACACGCCGACCACGAACTCCGGCAGTGGCGCGGACGGATCATCCCCGCGTGAGCGGGGAGCACTGCCGGTCCAGCTCAGCCAGGCGTTCCGTCGCGGGATCATCCCCGCGTGAGCGGGGAGCACGTGGAACGTCGCAACTACCGGTCGCGGGAGGAGGGATCATCCCCGCGTGAGCGGGGAGCACGGCATCTCGCGCATCATCTCGGTGACGATGGCCGGATCATCCCCGCGTGAGCGGGGAGCACGAAAGCAACTCGCTCGACTACGCCTGCCGCATGGGATCATCCCCGCGTGAGCGGGGAGCACGCTGGCCTGCCCCCGCCCTTGATGCGGCAGGGGGGATCATCCCCGCGTGAGCGGGGAGCACCGGCGGGCGATGAGCTTGTTGATCTGCGTTGCGGGATCATCCCCGCGTGAGCGGGGAGCACGGCACGGCCGTGGAGAACGCCGCGTCCGACGGCGGATCATCCCCGCGTGAGCGGGGAGCACGGCGTAGTACGGGTCGGCGCCGGGCTCACGGGCCGGATCATCCCCGCGTGAGCGGGGAGCACGTGGCGGCGGAGATGATGGTCTCCTCGTTGATGGGATCATCCCCGCGTGAGCGGGGAGCACCCGTCGATGGTGACGACTCTGACTGGGCTATCGGGATCATCCCCGCGTGAGCGGGGAGCACTGGCCCGTGCGCGTGTTGAGCTGTGAGCCGAGCGGATCATCCCCGCGTGAGCGGGGAGCACCGCAAACCCAACTGGATACCCGCAGAAAATACGGGATCATCCCCGCGTGAGCGGGGAGCACCTTCGGCCATGAAGTCCTTGGCTGCGGTGGTGCGGATCATCCCCGCGTGAGCGGGGAGCACACTTACTGACAACGTAATATACCGCCGGGCTTGGCCGATCTCAGTCGGTTTGCCCCCGCGGGCGGACGCGGCGGAATCGGGCTGCGCGCGGGACTACGCCCTTGACCTCGGGTGCTGTCACGTCGTTGGCAGGTGGTCGCTTTAGCGCGATAAATCCGTCGAGATCAACGGGTTCCCAACGATGGCCTGCATTTCGGATGTCAAAACCTTGCTCGGTTCGGGCGCCGGCGACCATCACTGCCGTGCCCCCCTCAAGTCCGCCGAGCACGATCCGCCACAATTCGTCGCGGACTCGGGAAGAGACACGCCCTACGAAGACTCCAGGGGCCACCTCCATGAGCCATTTGGTCAGGTGACCGCGCAGCCCCTGGGGGACTTTACTCAGAACTATGGTAATCAAAAGTCGACCTCGCTGTAGTCGACTCCGCCGCTGACCAGCCCACTCTGGTTGTCCCACAGATGGATCACGTCGACCTCAAAAGAATCGTCGGACTCGTCTTGGAGGAGCATGCGAATGTCTTTGACGCAACGCTGAAGGACTTGACTGCTGCGCATCATGTCACGGACGCGTCGACGCGTATCGCCGCTGACGTCAAGCGACCCCTCAGCCACCACATCGAATGCAATGGGGATAGTGATGTCGGCCTTGTACAGGTCAGCGATGTCGTAAACGAATGCCCTCGAATGTCCTGTATGGACGAAACCCAGGCCGGGGGAGCAGCCCAAGGAAGTGACGACCGCGTGCACCACCCCGTAGAGGCAGGAGTGCGCGGCCGAGAGGGCTTGATTGATCGCGTCGGAGTCGGTGAAGTTCTCTGGGTCGTAGTCCCGCCTTCGCCACTCAACCCCCGTCCGGGTAGCGTGCTGCCGATAGAGTGAGCGAACTCGTGCACCTTCTCTTCCGCGAAGCTGCTGCATGGTCAGACCTGTAACAACCTCGTCTGGAAAGCGCTGCTCGTACATGGCGCGAGCCACAGCGAGTCGCCGCCTGGTGTTTGACACTGCAGCAGACTGAGCCTCGAGGAGCCGGGTCGATTTCGCGAGCGGCGACCCGTGGGCGTAGTAGCGAACGCCTTCTTCCCCCACCCACACGACCGTTACCCCACACGTCGCCATCAGCATCATGGCGTGATGGGTGACGCGTGTGCCGGGACCGAGGAGGACGGCCGCGATCCCTGCCGCTGGAACATGAACTGTGCCGTCCTTGAAGGTCGCGGTGATCGCGTTCGCGTCGCGGCTGATGGTGCAGCGCTCCAGGTGGAGGAAGGTGACCCTGTCCTCCACCCGGACCAGCTGCTGCGATTCTGGGGGTGCTGCACCCTTGTTCATGGATTCGCCAAGGTCATCAGGCCGCAGCCGTAAGCCTTGGCCCTGCCGATGCCCTCAGTCAGCGCACCACGCAGTTTCTGCGGGTCCACCACTGTCAATATCCCCTCGAATGACGCGAGACCGAGGGTGACTGTCTGATCCGCTCGCTTGAACTGGCGCACCTCGCGATGAGTGAGGGTGAAGGATGGCAGTGTCTCTGTGCCGAAAGAAACCCCCAGCAGCTCCTGGCGTTCAGCGAGCCAAGCGACCTGCTGGGCCACTGTGACGTGTGCCATCACCTTGGATTTCCCGTTGATGGTGGCTCGGTGCGTCGGGTTGGCCGTCAGACGGAAAGCCCACTTCTGGGTGGGTTCGAGCGAAGCAAGGAAGCCGGAGTAAATGGTGGAATGCGCCGTCGGTAGGCTCGGCCAGCCAGCCTGTTCCTCAATATGGGTGAGGTCGGGTTGATCTCTGCTCACCACAAAGAGTGCGGGTCTCAGCCGGTCATCGGAATCGACACGCCACAGGGCGCGGCCCGAGTCAGCACCCGGAGGAAAGCCGCTGAGAACCGCTGCGTGCATCGCCTGCGGTGACCCCAATAACTTCTTGGCCCCCTGCCGGCGCGCGTTGATATAGATCCGCGTCAGGTACATCACGCACCACCAATGGCTTCGAAGGGATCATGGGTGCTACCCGGGACAGGGTCGATGCCCGTCTCCACCCGCACTCGAAGGTTCACCACGGCGCGGCTTCGGTACTGCCTGTGCTCGGGGTTGAATGAGATGGGCACGTCGTTCAACTCCTGGCCGGCAGGCAAGTCTGGGAAGGCCGAATGATCTGCCTGCACCAGCAGGTGCACGGCGGATTCTCTGGATCGGCGGGCCTTTTGCAAAGCCGTGCGCCCCGGATACCACTGGCAGTCGCGCACCGAGTCGGAAACTGATCCATCGAAGACGCCGAGCGCCACTCGTCCCTCAGGGACGCAGGAGCGGCGCCCGAAATACAGAGGGAATCGCGGATCGGCCAAGGCTTCATGTAGCCCCTCCAGCACTTCCCTCGGTCCGCCGATGTGCGCGGTGAACACGGCATCGCTCCAGTAGTGCCGATATGTGAGGGGCATTGCCGTGCCACGGATACGGTGGTGAGCAGTTTGGAAGTCGCTGAGGAGGACGCCCTGCTGTTCGGTGCGCACTGCCAGCTCAAGTCCCAAGAGATCCTCAATCGGGTCGCTTCGCCTCCGACCCTGGGCTGCAGCGAGAAGCCCCAGCAGCCCGCTCTTCGTGGGGGCGGACTCGGTCGTTCGTCTGGTGAACCGGCTTGACGCGCCCCAACTCTGCAGGGGACCGGCGAGCCGGAGTCTCAGAACGCTCATGCGTCGCCCACTGCAGAGGAAATGGTGCGCGTGACCAGGTCGTTGATCGACACCGCATCGCCGAGGTCCTTCAGCGGTGTGATGTCACTTTCCAGACCCGAGACGAGCACCTGCTGCGGCTGTCGCCATGTCTCGAACACCTCCCTGGCGTGTGTTGCCAGCGCACGGACGGCTGGCTTCGTGTAGCCATCATTGGCGCGGATGGGGCTCTCGAAGGCGCCCACCAAGCTGGTGGGCTGGCCGGTCCCGACGGTGACCATCACGGCAGTGGGGCGGGTGCCGTGAGCGAAGGTGTTCTGCTTGCCACCGGGCATGGCTGCGAAGAAGCTGCGGAGGAATACGTCCACAGCCTTCCTGACCGCTTCGTCCGGCCCGAGGTTGGCTCGCAGCTGATCGACGTTCAGCGCGGCGTAGCGGTACAGCGTCGACGAGACGAAGCCGACCGTGCCCATCATGCCTGCGCCGGAGTCTTCCTCGTCCTCGGAACGGCTCTTGGCGTCGTCGACTGCGGTGTAGAAGTCGTACTCCGGAGTCGCTTCGTGCACGCTGATGGCGTGCGCGATCTGGCACGCGGCATCGACATTGAGGTCAGTTGAGTCGGCCACCATCCGGCCGAAGAGGGCGATGTCGACGGAGTTGTCGGCGTCAACGAGTCCCTTGACCTTCGCGGCCTTCATAGCGGCCTTGGGATCGGACTCACCACTGGCCGCGGCAGCAGCGCTGGCGAGCGACTGCAGTTGCAGCTGCGACAGGAAGACCAGGTAGCCGGTCTCCGGCTTGTCGATCTCTGCCTTGCTTCGCTTCTGGGGAACGGGGCGCTTGAAGCCGGCCGCCTCCATGGCGTCCGCAGCAAGATCAAGGGCGCGATCGGCCAGCTCGGGCCGCTGTTCGGTGATGAGCTCCCCGATCGTCGAGGCCAGCATGCGACTGCGGGTGCCGATCTCAGTGGGATCGAGCACTTCGTTGAAATCCTTGCGGATCGCGTGCTTCCACGACTGGCTGGATACCCGGTGGCGGAGGACCCCGCCATACAATGCAGTCTTGGGGGCACCGGAGTCGTCCCGGTTCAGGTTGGACGGGGGCACGGAGTGGAGAGCGTGGATCTCGATGTAGGTGGTCACTGGATGGCTCCTTCGGCGTCGTGAGTTGAAATCTCGGTATCAGCGGTATCAGCGGTGTTGCGGTGGAAGTCTCTACCCCACCTGCGGCGCACCTCGGTGGCGCGGCCGGGGGTCAGGAACCAGAAGATGTCCTGTGCGTAGGCGCCGTAGTCGAACGGAATCTCCTCATCCCTCAACTGAGGGATGATTCCACGCGAATGGGCGAGGAGTGCCGGAAGCGTCGTGGAGTTCAACATCGCGGAGAACCTGCGGTAGACGGGCGTCTCGTGTGGGTCTTGGTCGTGGCCGGCCTGTTTGTTGGCGAGGCGACGTACTGCGGTCCCAAACCGTTGACGCGTACTGTGCATTACGGACCTGCGGGACTGTTGATGCAGCGCAAACTGTGTGAGTGCGACATGGACGGCGGTCTCAGTGCGGCGGTAGAGAACCTCCCCCAGATAGTCGGGAAGGCCTTCCGTCGTGATGGTCCAGACCGCTGGCACCGTCCCAGGCTCGGCGTTCGCCGCTTGGCGGAGCTGCGCGAGGAGTGCCCTCCCGGTTGGCGACAACTGGCCCGGCTGGCTGCCCACCAATCTGTAGATTCGGCTGTTGACGAAGCGTGCGAGATCGAATTTCTCACCGTTCATGAGAGCTCCTTGGTGTTGTTTCGTACGCGAGCGGCAGTTCTTTCCTGAGCGCGTGATGGAAGAAGGCCTCGGCCTTCGAGGCAGTCAGAAACCCGTGCTTCGTCTTCCTGCCGATGACGGCCGCCGGGCTGCACCCGTTGACAAGTTCCCGGGCCAACTCCTCCAGCCGGAGGCGGATCTCCCGTGACCATTCGCGCTTCGCCTCGATGGTGTCGGTGTCTGCGTTGAGGCTCGCCAACCAATCTCGGGCCGGCGCATCCAGCATCGACCAGGCGGTGAGTTTCGCACGGTTCTGGGCCCCATCGATCCCGTCGAAGTCGCCCGATGCCGCGGCTAGATTGCCGGCGAGGCGACCGAGTGCATACACGCAGTCGTTCGCGAGGCCAACGGCGTCGTTCACCATCGTTCGGACGGCCGCTCCCTGCGTTCCCAGCAGTGCGACCTGAAGGTCCAGCTGGTCGTGGACGAGCTCTGCCACGGTTGCTTCTTGCGGGCCGTAGTCGATGCCGACGATCTCCACCTGCACCTTGTGGTGTGACCTCAGTTGTTCCTGCAGCACGGAAAGGTTCTCGATGGTCGCCGACGGTAGGGTCTGGAACCGGCCATCCCGTTCCAAGCCACGCTGGATGAGATGCGGGGCGCCTCTCCAACCGGAACGCTCCGGGTCGTGCTTCATCGGCATGTAGACATCGATCCCATGCTTCTTGGTTTGAGGCTCCGAGAACCTCCAACTGGTCATGTGCTCGACGTTTCGGCGGTTCTGCGGAGTCATCTTGTCGCCTTGGGCGAGTACCACTCCGGTGACACCATCGCGGTCACCTGCCAGCCTGATCCTTCGGGACTGCCAGGTGAGCACAGTCAGCGGACCGGGTATCTCCGGCTCCATTTCGCGAAGCTGGGTGTGAGGCTCATCAAGGGCCCACACCGGACGGTCATCGGGATTGCTCCGGGTGGGTGCGAGGTTGTAGACGATCGTCTCCGCCAGGCTCCGGCCGTGAAGGATCACGCCGCCGATCTGGCCCGCCCACGCCGGGCCGATCGGGTAGCCCCGCCCTCCTGAGGCTTCAGGGTCGCCCACCGCACCCGAGCGGATGCCGGCTGGATCAAACGCCTGACAGTGGATCAGCCAACGAGCAGCATCTGCGGCCGTGATCACCTCGAGCCCACGGCCGGCGCGCACCGTCAGGAATTGCTCACGGTTGGGGACGTCGCTGATGAGCTTCTCCAATCCGGAGACCTCTCCCTTGGCAGTGCGCAGAGTTGCGACCTGCATGAAGGGCCTCGTGGGGTGGAAGAGGTCGAACCGGTCGGAATAGCGGTCGAGGTAGCTGTCGATCGCGTCGGTGTCGAGCCCCTGTTCAGCGGCGCGAATAATGCTGTCCGGGCTTCGGAAGCCGATGGCGTCGTGAGCGATTGCCAGAAGCACTCGCAGCACGGCGAAGGACTGGGTTGGGAGGTCACAGCTGATTCTGCGGATCTTGTCTGCCTGTCTGAAGATTCGGCGCAGGGAAAGGTCGACGGACTCGCCATCGGAGAAGCTCACCGGAATCCATGCCTCTTCGAGAAGGTCGAAACTCATGACTCAACCACCTCCAAACCCCGGTCAGGTGTGTAGCGCAGGAACGTGCTCGTGGTGCCTGCAGCGATCTCGGTGACCAACGTGGAACCCCCCTCATCTTGTTGTTTCATCGGTAGGAACAGTTCCCCTTTCAGTAGGGGATGCCGACGCCATATCCAACGCCGTGTCTCTGGAAGCCCGTCGAGAGCGTTGACCAGGCCGTCGAGCTTGAACCGCGTCACCCTCGCGGGAAGTCGCACGGACCACGTGGCGATTTCCCGCGCCAGGTCATCTGTCGGCAAGCTGGAGGTGTCCAGCGTCTCGGTTCCCTCCGGGTCTTCAGTCAGCCAAGGGGGCCGGATTGCCGCGGCGCCGTCCGGCGTCAGAGGCACGATGATGACCTCGAGTGTGGGATCGATGTCTCGGACAGTTGCCTGCATCTGCGTCTCAGGCGGGTCGTTGGCCAGTGGCAGCCATGCCCCCATTTCTGCGCGGTACTGAGCGTCGGCCTGATCCCACGGCTCGAGCACCCATTGGCTGGCCTTCTTCTTCTGTTCGTGGAGAAGTCGATGGTGGGTGGCAGCTGCCGCTTCCAGCGCCGGTTTCCAGTCCTCCGGGCCGATATCCTCCTGGCCCAGAGCACGTTGCACCAATGGGGAGATGTCGTCGGGGAGGGTGATGACTGAGCCATGATCAGCCAACGTCGCTGCCGTGCGGAGAAGGAGATGGGCTCCGTAGACCGCTGTTGAGCCTCCCGTGGGAGTGGGCATGTCGTTGACGCCGGCGTCGGCGAGGAGGAATGCGCGGGCCTCCCTCAAGTGTGGCGGGCGAGGCCGGGGGTGGCGGTGCATCCGTCCCGCGCGCTGCAGCAGGAGGTCCATGGGCGCCAAATCGGTGAACAGGACGTCGAAATCGATGTCCAGACTCTGTTCGACCACTTGGGTTGCCACCACGACCGACTGGAATGGGCGGTTGCTGCCGTCGCGCCCGAAGTCCGCCAGCAAGTCCGCATCGATGTCGGCCCTGTCTCGGGCGATGAATCCAGCATGGGCCAGCCGGGTGTCGACGCCGGCCTGGGCCAGCGCCGCCGCCGTGTCCTGCGCGTCCCGCACAGTGTTGCGGATGACCAGCGCGCAGCCTCCCTCGGCGATCTGGCCGCGCACGCTGGCAACCAGCCCGCCGAGCTCAGTCGGATGCCATGACCAGATGATGTCCCGGGAAAGGTGGCGGCCAACCACCTGTTTCGAGGTGATGGGTGCGTCGTCTCGAGGGAGCGTGGTCAGCAGCGGATAGGCAGCGGGGTCTTGTTGGAACTGGGCGATCTCGTCAGCGCGGTGGGGGGCGTAGGCCAGCATCATGGCGTTGCGCCGTTCAGCGGTCAGGGTGGCTGACAGGACGATGACGGGCGTGCCGTATGTCCCCAGCCAGCTGAGTACCGAGTCCAGATAGGTGTTCATGTACTCGTCGCTGGCGTGGGCCTCGTCGATGATGACTACCTTCCCTGCGAGGGCGACATGGGCGAGCATGAGGTGTTTGCGCTGGAGAGCCGACATGAGGAGTTGGTCGATGGTCACGACGGCGAAGTTGGAGAGTAGCCGTCGTTTGGCGCTCAGGAACCACTGGTGCACCACCGAGTTGCAGAGCTCCAACGCGCCGGCGGCCTCCGCTTCGTCGCTGATGCCTGAGCTGTCCTGGGTGGTGGGTTGCCTGCGTTCGAAGTCGGCGAAGTCCTCCATGAGTTGGGCGTAGGCCTGATTGAGCCGTGCCTTGCCATGGGCCAAGGTGAGCGCCCATGCGCCTATCTCGGCGGGGCGTTGGGGCTGCAGTTCGATCCACGTCGCTACTCGTTCGAACATGGCGTTGGTGGTGGCCTGCGTGGGCAGGGCGAACAGGATCCCCTGGCTGCCACGCCGTGCAGCGAGGATTTCCGCCACGGCGAGCGCGGCCTCGGTCTTTCCGTCTCCGGGGGTCGTCTCGATGAAAAGCATCCCGACGTCGGTGGCGCGCGCTGCATCCACTGCGGCCAGCTGAACGGCACGGGGACTGGCGGAGGGAGCCCATCCGAATCGCTGGCGGTACAGATCAGCGGCAGGCAGATCTGTAGGTGGCGGCTCCCATGGGGGCGGCATCGCGATCTCGTTCCAGCCTCTGTTTCCCCGTTCAGCCATGTCCGGTTCGGGCGAGCCGTCCATTTCAGTGGGCCGCAGGGGAAAGAGTTGTGTATTCGAGGCGAGCCAGTCCGCCACGATGACGAACCCCGACAACTCGACCAGCACCGGCAACTCGAGCACGGGCAGACCTGGCAGCAGGAGAAGGTCGAAGCCCGTTGCAGTCGCGAGCCACTCCAGCATCTCGTTGCGGACGCGTGTCCAAGCTTCATCGCCCACACCGTTGGGTCGGTTGGCGGCCTCGGCCATCAGGTTGCGTGTCACCGGCCTCCCGTGATGTGCGCCAACGACGGAAGCCAGTGCGGTGGCCTGCTCGCGCGCAACCCCTCGATCTGTTAGCCAGTTGCGCAGGGCGTATTGGCTGATCAACGAATGGGGAAGTGCTCTGCGGTCATCCCGGAGTTCCTCCATCGGGCGGCAGGTCAGCCCGGCCGCGGTTGCACGCTCTGCGAGCGTCGCATGCTGGGCGACAAAGGCGGGGGAGGCCTTGCCCACATCGTGGGCGGAGCACAGAAACAACGCGATGACGCGCATCGTTTCGGGATCGAGCCCTCGTTCCATCCAGCGCTGCTTCACCTGAGTGCTGAGCCACGCGTCGAAGAGCCGCCCCGCCACCGACAGTGAATCCAGCGCGTGCTGCGCCAACGGAAGCCAGTCGGTGAGCCCTCGAGATTTCGCCCAGACCGCGAGCAATTGGCTGCTCAGGGCCAGCGGTTCGGGCGTATCCCCGAAATTGTCGCTGGCTGCTGGTTGGCTTTGCTTCATGGTCCCCCCCGGTACCTGAATGGCTTTCGGGATCACCATAGCACACAAATCGATCTCGCGCTCTTTCCCCTTTCATATTGTCCAAGATGTGAGGTAAGCCCCGCCGCAGCGGGGAACACGGTAGCTCTGTCCCCTTTCATGGGGTCATCCCCAAGTGGGGAGGGCGGTTTTGCGCCGATGCTGCACGGTACATGCAGTGCGCGCGCGTGGTCTACCCTCAACTGCTGTGGGTGAACACTCGGCGAGGCCGCGTGGGGCCAGGAAAAGAAAAACCCCCGCAGCAGCGAGGGGGGTGGTGGCCAGGGCCGGGATCGAACCGGCGACCTTCCACTTTTCAGGCGGACGCTCGTACCAACTGAGCTACCTGGCCGATTGGCCTGGCGTTTCCGCCATACCAGCGACCCCGACGGGACTCGAACCCGCGACCTCCGCCGTGACAGGGCGGCGCGCTAACCAACTGCGCTACGGGGCCAATTTCTTGACCTGACCGGTTTCCCGGCCTTGCTGGCTGCACCAGCCCGGTAACTATAGCGTGACTTCCTGCTGGTTGTCACATCGGGCTGAACCCGTTGTCATTACCGGTTTGCTCCCAGATCGAGATCTGGAGGCCTCGCATCCCCAACGGGATTCGAACCCGTGCTACCGCCGTGAAAGGGCGGGGTCCTAGGCCGCTAGACGATGGGGACCTAGCTCGGAGAATTTTGCCAGACGGGGGCCCCTCAAGCAAACCGTGCTGAGGGGCCCCCGCTGATCAGCCGTAGGTGTTGATGTGGACGTGGTCGTAGTGGTTGGCGGTGTCGTTGCCGCGGGAGGCCATCGCGCGCCAGCCCTCGTCGTTGCGTGCCACGGACCAGATCTTCTGACCGAAGATGATGTAGTTGATGTTGAACTTCTTCGCGTTGGCGCGGTAGTAGTTCGCGATCTCCCAGCCGAGGGCCTGGTTGGACTTGTAGCTGGGGATCATCACGTCGACGGCGCGGCCGGCCGGGTGGTCGGGCGTGACGTCGCGACGCCAGCCGTACTGCGTCTTGATCTGTGGGAAGCGTGCCCACACGTCCCAGGCGATCGCCTGCACGTTGGCGTTGGTCTTCTCCAGGCCGGAGGAGTAGCCCTTGTTGATGTCGCCGCTGTTGCCGCCCGACGCGCCGCCGGTCGACGGCGGGGTGTTGGCCACGTAGCGGGCGGTGACCCAGCGCAGTTCGCCGTTGTGCACGATCTGCGCGCGGCCGTTCTCGACGATGCCGGTCACCTGCAGCTCGCCGCCGCGCGGGATCTCGCCGTTGTAGCGCGAGCCGGTGCTGGCCGCCCAGATGTTGAGCACGGTGGTGGCGTAGCGGGTGGAGGTCTTCGGGGTCGACGGGGCCGCCGGGGCGTTGGCCTTCAGGGAGATCGCGGTGAGGTACTTCGAGTTGACCCACCGGACGGCGCCGTTGTGGATGACCTGCGACATGCCGTTGGAGGTCTTGCCGGTGGTGTCGAAGATCGTGCCGGCCGGGGCGTCGCCGAAGTTGATGTACTCCGCCTTGGGTGAGGAGCGCACCATCAGCGCCGTGGTGCCGCGGGCCTTGCCCGTGGCCATCGGCAGCGACGACAGGGCCGAGGCGGCGGTGTCGCTCAGGTAGCGGGCGGCCGCCCAGTAGGTCTTCCCCTTGTGGGTGACCTGCGCGAACTCGCCGCTGACCGTGCCGGTCAGCTCCAGGCGGGTGGCGCGCTCGACACGGGTGCCGATGGGGTCGTTGGTCGAGGGGCCGGTGCGCAGGTTGAGGGTGGTGGTCGAGTAGACGGTGCCCTTGCTGCCCTGGGTGGTGCCGTTGGCGACGATGGCGGTGGGCGCGCTGGAGAGCACGCTGCCGCCCTGGATGTAGGCGCTGGCCACGTAGGCGGTCTGCCCGTTGAAGGTGACCTCGGTCCAGCCGTCCTTGGAGCCGTGCGCAGGCAGCTTGTCGCCCCTGTTCAGCACGGTGAGGCTCTCGCCGGCGGTGCTCGGCTCTGAGCGCACGTGCACGCGAGTCTTCGCGGTGATCTCTGCGTTGGCGGTTGCTGATGGGCCGAGCGCCAATCCTCCGAGCCCTTGCGCCAGGACGGCGATACCGACCGCAGCCGCACTGAGCCTCAGGCCCTTGAGTGCCTTCTTCACGTCTCTCCTCGTCGTCTCTGGGGGGGGCGGGGAGGACGTGCCGCTTCCCCGGACCAGGAGCGGTCCCGGCACGTCCACCGGTGAGGTGGACATTAGGAAGGACTGGTGAGGTCGGACAATGGAGGTTGAGAGTTGCCTGAGAACTTGCAAGGCGACACGCCGCGTGGACAATGAGAAACACAACAGCGTCATTTGGCGGCAGTTTCAGGGGCCGTCTGGGCTCCAACAAGGGGTTATGCTGAGAGGTCTCAGGGTTGGGGGTGTCTGCGGTCTGAGATGGTGACACAGATGTTCAGGGCAGAACTCGACTCAAGTCGAGCTTGAGGTTGACCTGAAGGTTGAGGCTTGAGGTTGAGGTTCGGGGTTGGCCGGGGTCAGCCCGCCTCGACCCAGGTGCGGGTTCCGGTGCTGGACCAGTGCCGCGCCCGGCCCAGCGCCGAGTGCGGGACGTAGCCGGCCTGCAGGTCGGTGACGCTCAGCTCCTCCGCGCCCGTGAGTTCCGCGAGCCGGCGGCGGTCGCGCCGGTTGGCCGCTGCGGCCAGCACCGGCATGCCCAGGGCGCGACGGTTGGCGGCCAGCGTGGCGAGCACCTCCGGGTGGAGGCCTGCCGCGACGACGACGAGCGGCGTCTCGCTCGTGGCCCACTTCAGCGGTGCGAGGAGCTCTCGCATGGCGGTGAGTTCACCGTCGACGACCAGGACCAGCGGGTGCGCGTAGGACGCGCCATCCGGGTTGGTGGCGAAATCGGGGTGGGCGTGCCCGAAGCCGAACCCCTCGCCCCGCTTCGGGAGTTCCCGGCCATGGCCGGCCGCGGGGGAGGGGAGGTCGTCGATCTCGTCCTGCGTGACGTAATGGGGCACGTGGGTGTCGACCTCGGCGTGGCCCCTGCGCGGTGCCGGCTCGCCCGCGCCCGTCAGGCGTCGCGCCTGTCGGCGGTCGAGCAGCACGGCGGCCGCGAGGATCAGGAGGCCGACGCCGAGGACGATCACGAACCAGAGCCAGGAAGGCATGTGCACAAGCGTGCCATGCCGAGGGGCGCTATCCTGTTCAGGCCCCTATAGCTCAGTTGGCAGAGCAGTGGACTTTTAATCCATGGGTCGTGGGTTCGATCCCCACTGGGGGCACCGGCCCCCTCTCAGGCGGCCGCCTCCGTGGCCTGCCCGGCCAGCACATCGCTCACTCCTGCCAGTTGGCTGCGGGCACGCGATCCGCCGGCAGCGGCTGGTTGAACCGCACCATGTTGCCGACCGGGTCGCGGAACGCGCAGTCGCGGACGCCGTAGAACTGGTCGGCGGGCTCCTGCAACACCTCGGCTCCGGAGGCGCGCACGTGCTCGAACAGCGCGTCGACGTCGGCGCAGGTGAACAGGACGGCAGACAGCAGCCCCTTGGCCAGCAGGTCGTGCATGGCCTCGGCGTCGTCGTCGGTCAGCGGGAGCCCGCCCCCGGTGTAGTTGTGCAGGACGATCTCGATCTCGGGTTGGGTGGGCGGCGTCAGGGTGACCCAGCGGAAGCCGCCGTTGGAGACGTCGGTGTGCACTGCGCAGCCGAGCGTGTCGCGGTAGAAGGTGAGCGAGGCCTCGGTGTCGTTGGTGAAGACGAAGACGTTCGCGATGGCCAGGGACGTGGTTGCTGTTGCGTTCATGGGCACCACGCTAGGGGCGTCGGGCGCCGTGCGCTTCTCGAAAAATGACCGGTTCAGCGCCGCGGGCGGGTGGCGTGCTTGGTGATGCAACTCGGGATGCCCGCGAGCTCGGGGTGTGACCTGCTGCGGTATGCGCTGGGCGTTTCGCCGACGAGCTCGGTGAACCTGCTGCTGAAGGAGCCCAGCGAGGTACAGCCCACCGCCATGCACACGTCGGTGACTGACATGTCGGTGTTGCGGAACAGCGTCATGGCCCGCTCGATCCGCCGCGTCATCAGCCACGAGTACGGCGTCTCACCGAAGGCGGCCTTGAAGGAGCGCTGGAAGTGCCCCACGGACATGTGGGCTTCGCGCGCCAGGCGGGGGACGTCGAGCGGCTGGGCGTAGTCGCGGTCGATGAGGTCGCGCACCCGGCTGAGCAACACGAGGTCCACACGTTCCATGCCGCCAGCCTAGATGCTGGGTGCGACCGGGGTAGCGTGGAGTGATGGCCGAACAGCTGGAGACCGAGGTCAAGTTCGCGCTCGAGGAGGGCGGCGAACTGCCGCCGCTGGACGGGCTCGTGCGTGCGGGCGCCGTCCACGAGTACCTGCAGCGGGCCGTCTACTACGACACGCTCGACCTGCTGCTGGCCAGGCATGCCATCACCCTGCGGCGCCGGACGGGTGGGTCCGACGACGGGTGGCATCTCAAGCTGCCCGAGGGCGGCAGTGCCCGGCGTGAGGTGCACGCCGACCTCGACGAGGCCCCGGGCCACCGTCGGGTGCCTGGTGAACTGGTCGACGCGGTGGCCACGGCCCTGGGCGATGCGTGGCCCGCGGGCGCCGAGGGTGCGCTCGTACCCGTCTCCTTCCTCACCACGCGGCGCCTCGAGACCCAGCTGCTGGCCGACGACGGGTCGGTCGCCGCGCTGCTGTCCGACGACCGCGTCACGGCCCTGCCCGCTGGGCTGTCGATGCGTGAGGCGGAGGTCGAGTTGGTCGACGGCGACGAGTCGCTGCTGGAGGTGATCGAGGAGCGCTTCGCCGAGCACGACGTCGTCCGCTCGGACTCGCCGTCGAAGCTCCTCTGGTCACTGGGTGACCGCCCGGAGCGGGCGGAGGCAGGCGAGGGCCCGGGTGGCTCCGCGCCGGCAGCCGTGGTGGTGCACCAGTACCTCCGCCTCCAGGCCGCGACCCTGCTGGGGTGCGCCGACGACCTCAGGGCCGACGCGGAGGACGCGGTGCACAAGGCGCGGGTGGCGGTGCGCCGCCTGAGGAGCGCGCTGCGCACGTTCCGTCGGCTCTTCCATCGCGACGTGACCGATGCGCTGCGCGACGAACTTTCCTGGTTCGCGGACGTGCTGAGCGTGCCGCGTGACGCCGAGGTCATGCGTGCGCACCTCGCCAGTCGGCTGGAGGCGTTGCCGGACGAGTTGGTCCGCGGCAGGGTCGTCGAACGGGTGCGGCGCGCGGTGGACGCCCGGCACGACGCCGGCCATGCCGCGCTCGTCGAGACGCTCGACTCACAGCGGTACCTGCGGTTGGTCGATGCGCTGCTCGACGTCCTGGGCGACACCCCGTGGCGCGGCCGGGCGCACAGGGAGGCGCGCGACGTGCTGCCCAAGCTGATCTCGAAGGCCGCGCGCCGCGCGGTGCGCGAACGGGACGCGGCACGGGAGGCGGAGGGCGGGCAGCGGCTGCACCTGCTGCACGAGTACCGCAAGCGTGCCAAGGCGGTGCGCTACGCCCACGAGGCCGTCGCCCCTGCCTTCGGGGACGACGCGGCTGTTGCCGCGGAGGCGTGGGAGGAGGTCACCGACGCGCTCGGCCTCGTGCAGGACTCCGTGGTGGCCGCGCAGTGGCTGGCCGACTTCGCCGCGGCCGCCGACACGGTCGGGGAATCGGGCTCTTCGTACCTGAGCGTGGGGTCATAGTCGTAGACCGCCGCCGATGAGGAGCATTCTGAGGCGGTAGT
>NZ_BAABLV010000033.1:0-6421 GCF_039544535.1 Tessaracoccus lubricantis | reverse complement strand
TGCTTCGGCGCCGTCGGGGTCGACGATCTCGTAGAGCTTGACCGACAGGGTGCGTAGTTCGTCGGGGCCCAGGTCGTGGGCGTGCCGCAGGATCGACTCCTGACACCTCTCGAGCTCGGCGCGGCCCAGGGAGGTGGGCAGTTTCCGCAGCGCATGCACGATGGCCTGGACCTGTTCCAACGAGACGGTGCCTTCCTGCAGGGCGGCGGCGACCAGTGGGAAGCGGGTGAGGTGCTGGGCCAGTTTCATCGAGCCGCGGGCCTGGCCGGAAGAGGCGCGTACCGAGTCACGGACCCCGGCCAGGGTGATGCCGTCGCAGGCTTGGTGGGCGTCGTTGAGGATGTGCAGCCGCAGCCCGGCGAGTTGGGCCAGGGTTTCGTCGAGGTGTTCGACCAGCGCGAGGCGTTGTTCGAACTTCAACGGGTCCGGGGAGAGTGAGGCAGCGGTGTCCCACAACGCGGCCATCGCGCGCTGCAGCAGCTCGACTGTCTCGTTCATGACCACTATTCTAAACGAACAGGGGGTCAATATCGATGACGTTCGTCATCGAATCCCCAACGTCTTTGGTGGCGGGTCATGGATGGCTGCGGGAGCCCTTCGTCGTGGCTCGGTGCTTCCTTCGATTGATTCGCTCGTTCCTCGCGAACACTCAGGACAAGCGCAAGCTCGCACACGCCACGCTCAGGGTCCGGCTGCTCTATTCCTCGATCGCCGCGGCGAACTGCGACTGGTACAGGTCGTAATACGCACCCTCAGCCGCAATGAGCTCCTCGTGGTTGCCCTTCTCGACGATGGACCCGTCCTCCATCACGAGGATCAGGTCGGCATCACGGATGGTCGACAATCGGTGGGCGATCACGAACGACGTCCGGCCGGTCCGCAGCGCCGCCATCGCGTGCTGCAGCAGCAGCTCGGTGCGTGTGTCCACCGAGCTGGTGGCCTCGTCGAGGATCAGCAGCGCCGGGTCCGCGAGGAACGCCCTCGCGATGGTGATGAGCTGCTTCTCGCCGGCCGAGACGTTCGAGCCTTCCTCGTCGATCACCGTGTCGTAGCCGTCGGGCAGCGAGTGCACGAAGCGGTCGACGAACGTGGCCCGGGCGGCCTCGATGATCTCGTCGGGCGTGGCGTCGGGGCGCCCGTAGGCGATGTTGTCCCAGATCGTGCCGCCGAACAGCCAGGTGTCCTGCAGCACCATGCCGATGTTCTGCCGCACCTCGCCGCGGGGGAGGGACGCGATGTCCACGCCGTCGATGGTGATGCGGCCGCCGTCGAGGTCGTAGAACCGCATGATGAGGTTGACCAGCGTGGTCTTGCCGGCGCCGGTGGGGCCGACGATGGCGACGGTCTGGTCGGGTTCGGCCACCAGCGACAGGTCGTGGATGAGCGGCTTGTCGGGGGAGTACGAGAAGTCGACATGCTCGAACGCGATCCGCCCTGGTCCCTGAGCGTCGCCCGCGAGCTTGCGAGCCGGCGACGACGAAGGGCCGCCAAGACCCTCGCTGCGCCCTTCGTCGTGCCCGCTCGTTCCTCGCGGGGCACGCTCAGGGACCAGACCGGTCATCTCCTCGGCGTCGAGCAGCTCGAACACCCGCTCCGCGGACGCGACGCCCGACTGCATCAGGTTCGCCATCGACGCCACCTGCGTCAGCGGCTGCGTGAACTGGCGGCTGTACTGGATGAACGCCTGCACGTCGCCGATGTTCATCTGGCCCGTCGCCACCCGCAGGCCGCCGATGACGGCGATCACCACGTAGTTGAGGTTCCCGACGAAGAACATCAGCGGCATGATGATGCCGGAGATGAACTGCGCGCCGAAGCCGGCCTTGTAGAGCTCCTCATTGCGCTTGGCGAACTCGGCCTCCACCTCCTTCTGGCGGCCGAACACCTTCACCAGCGCGTGCCCGGTGAACGCCTCCTCGATGTGCGCGTTGAGTTCGCCCGTGGACTTCCAGTTCTGCGCGAACAGCTTCTGGGAGCGCTTGCCGATCACCGCGGTGATCACCATGGCGACGGGGATGCTCAGCAGGGCGACCAACGCCAACGTGGGCGAGATCCAGAACATCATGATCAGCACGCCGATCACCATCAGCAGCGAGTTCAGCAGCTGCGACAGCGTCTGCTGCAGCGTCTGCGACACGTTGTCGATGTCGTTGGTGACGCGGCTCAGCACCTCGCCGCGGGGCTGGCGGTCGTAGTAGCTCAACGGCAGCCGGTCCAGCTTGGCGGCGACGCGCTGGCGCATGTCGTAGATGGTGCGCTGCACGGCGCCGTTGAGGATCCAGCCCTGGATGTAGGAGAACGCGAACGACACCACGTACAGGCCCAGCACGATGAGCAGGATGGTGCCGATGGCGCCGAAGTCGATGCCCTGGCCGGGGATGAAGTCGAGGTTGCGCAGCAGGTCGGCGAACTCGGTGTTGCCCTGTGCCTCGGCGCCCTGGATGAGCTGTTCCTTGGTGGCGGTGGCCGGGAACTGCATCCCGATGATGCCCTCGAGCATCTTGTCGGTGGCCAGGCCGAGGATCTTCGGGCCGACGACGGCCAGCGCCACCGACAGGGTGCCCAGCACGATGGCGGTGATGATGGCCGCGCGCTGGGGCCGCAGGTTGCGGATGAGGCGCCTGGCGGAGACGCCGAAGTTGGCGGCCTTCTCGCCGGTGCCGCCCATGCCGTGGCCGGGGCCCATCTGCCGGCCGGGGCCGTGCTTGGGGCGTTCGTTGGCCTTGACCGGCAGCCCCTTGGCGTCGTCGGTGTTCTGGGTGGTGTTCTGATCGGTCATCAGGCAGCCTCCTCCGCGCTGAGCTGGGATTCGACGATCTCCTGATACGTCGGGTTGCTCGCGAGGAGCTGTTCGTGGGTGCCGCGGCCGACGATCTGGCCGTCGTCCATGACGAGGATCTCGTCGGCGGAGGTGATGGTGGAGATGCGTTGCGCCACCACCAGCACCGAGGCGTCGCGGGTCACGGGCGCGAGCGCGGCGCGGAGCCGGGCGTCGGTGGCCACGTCGAGGGCGGAGAAGGAGTCGTCGAACACGTAGACGCCCGGCTTCTTCACCAACGCGCGGGCGATGGCGAGGCGCTGCCGCTGGCCGCCGGAGACGTTGGTGCCGCCCTGGGCGATGTCCGACTCCAGTTCGCCGTCACGTTCGCGGACGAAATCCGCTGCCTGGGCGACGGTGAGCGCCTCCCAGAGTTCGCCGTCGGTGGCATCCGGCTTGCCGTAGCGCAGGTTGCTTGCCACCGTGCCCGTGAACAGGTACGGCTTCTGGGGGACGAGGCCGATGCGGCTCCAGAGGTCGTCGGGGTCGAGTTCCCGCACGTCCACGCCGTCGACGAGGACGCGGCCCCCCGTGACGTCGAACAGGCGGGGGATGAGGTTGATCAGCGTGGACTTGCCCGCGCCGGTGGAGCCGATGATGGCCGTGGTCTTGCCCGGGGTGAGCGTGAAGGAGACGTCCTTGAGCACCGGGGCCTCGGCGCCCGGGTAGGCGAAGCTCACACCGTCGAACACGACGGTGCCGCGGGCCTGGTTGGCCTGCTTCGGCTGGGCGGGGGGTGCGACAGAGGACTCGGTGTCGAGGACCTCCATGATGCGGTCTGCGGAGACGGCGGCGCGGGGCGCCATCACCAGCAGCATGGTGGTCATCATCACGGAGATGAGGATCTGCATGAGGTACGCGATGAACGCGGTGAGCTGGCCGATCTGGATGTCGCCCGACGCGATGCGGTGGGCGCCGAACCACATCACGCCCACCGTCGAGATGTTCATGATGAAGCCGACGAAGGGGAACAGGAAGGCCATGAGGCGGCCCACCTTGGTGGTGACGTCCACCAGTTCGGCGTTGGTCTTCTCGAAGCGGACGGCCTCGTGGGGTTCGCGGACGAAGGCGCGCACCACGCGGATGCCGGTGATCTGTTCGCGCAGGACGCGGTTGAGGGCGTCGATGCGCTTCTGCATCTTCTCGAACAGCGGGCCCATGTTGACGATGAGCACCACGATGCCGATGCCCAGGATGACGACCGCGGCCAGGATGATCCAGGACAGCCCGGCGTCTTCGCGCAGGGCCATGAACACGCCGCCCACCATGGTGATGGGCGCCGAGACCAGCATGACCGCGGTCATGAGGACCAGCATCTGCACCTGCTGCACGTCGTTGGTGTTGCGCGTGATGAGTGAGGGTGCACCGAACTTGTTGAGCTCCTGCGTGGAGAAGCTCAGCGCGCGGTTGAAGATGGCGGTGCGGACGTCGCGGCCGAACTGCATGGCGGCGTTGGCGCCGGCCCAGACCGCGCCGATCTGCGCGGCGCCCTGGACGGCGGAGAGCAGCAGCATCACGCCGCCGGTGGACCAGATGTAGCCCGGGTCGCCCTTGACGACGCCCTCATCGATGATGCGGGCGTTGAGGGTGGGGAGGTAGAGGCTCATGATGGTTGCGATGGTCTGCAACACGATCACGATGGTGAGCAGCCCCCAGTAGGGGCGGATGTAGCGGTTGATGAGCCGCGCGAGGCGCGTGAGCATTAGTTGGCCTTTCTGGCGCCCGAGAGGGCGAGGGAGGCGAGGGTTTCGGGTGTGAGGGCCGCGGAGCCGTGGGCGTAGTTGAAGACATGGCCGAGCGCGAGGGTGCGCAGGAACTCAACGTACTGCGCGGGTGGGACAGATAGTTCGTCGACGTGGGGTTCGAGCTGGCCGAGGAGCCACTGCTCGAGTTCGTCCTTGCGTGCCTCGAGTTCCGTGCGGAGGCATTCCCCGCCGTCGGCCCCCGGAGCGTGGTGGACGGTGTGGAGGAGGCTGCGGATGTCGGTCATGCGTTGGGTGAGGATGACGATGGCCGCCTGCGACTTCGCGAGAAGGGAGTCGCCTGGGTCGACGGCGGCGATGTCTCTTTGGAGACGGGCGGCCGACAGCGCCTCACGCGTGGTGGCGGCGATGAGGTCTGGGAGTGAGGTGAAGACACGGAAGATGGTGCCCTCGGCCACGCCGGCGGCTTCCGCCACCTGCTTCGTCGTGAGGGAGGGGCCGTGGGTGAGGAGGAGGGGGAGGGTCGCCTCGATGAGGGAGGCGCGTCGTTCCTCTGGGGGCATGGGGGCAGCGCGGGTCACGGAGCGAGTGTAGTGAGTGAGGACTCACTCAGCAAGGCTCTAGCATCGCTCGCACGGACCTGCTCGGAAACCATCCCTTGCCATAGACTCCCCGCAGGTGAAGGAATCGTGCCGGTGAGGTCTGTTACGCGTGCTCGGTCGTTGAGCCCGCCACGTAGCGGTATGACGCCGGTCATCTACTGGCTGGAGCCCCCTTGAAGACTGTGGTCCTGGATACGACTGAGCTGTGGCGTGATCTAACTTGCGTAGGTCTCAGATTTCAACTGATTGAGCATCTTGGCGTTAACGCGTGGCTGCACGTTGTGATTCCGGCCGTGGTGTTTGAGGAATGTGTCGCCCACTATTCGCGGACGCTGAACGTAGCCCATCAATCGCACGGGAAGGTCCTCCCCCAGAGTGAGCGACGGCGGTTGGGGCTCCACATCCTGCCTCCCCTCTCTCCAAGAGCGTATCGGGAATACCTCGCCGATCGGTTCGACTGTCGCCTTGGCTTCACCCTTCTCCCGTGGCCGGAGGTGTCTCACGCGGACGTAGTTGCTCGTGCCGTGAACCGAATTCAGCCTTTCAATAGGAAGGGGAGCGGGTATCGCGACACCCTCGTGTGGATGGACGTTTGCCGGCTTGCGAGAGAGGGGAAGGACGTCGTGCTCATCTCGAATGATAAGGACGCATTCGCGGGACCTGACGGCAGTCTTTCTCCAGCCCTGGCGGAAGAAGTCGCGAATGCAAAGGGCAGCGTCGAACTGGTGCCTGAGTTCGAACCGTGGCTGCTCCGTGTTCTGCCCCGAGCTTCCGCAGGGATCGCCGAAGCGGTGAAAGACGCACAAGACTCTGAACTGTTCGAGTTCTGCATGCCATCAGACTTTCTTGGTGAGATCGCCCCTACTGTCGTTGACCTCGGCTTTCAGAGATCTCCGTGGTTCGTAACCATTGACGAGGTTGATTGGGCAGGCGAGTTCCTGAGAGTGGAGACCCATCTCGGATCGGATGGGCGCTACGCTGCCACGTATGACCTTGATTTCAATGTCGCTATAGCGGCCCATTTTCCTCCGCTGAATGTCGTCAATGACGAGTGGGCGTTGGAGAGGATCGATTCCTATGGTCTCGTCACACTGATCGGTTCGATGCGCATGGTAGCAAGGCTAATTGTTGTTTTCGGCGCCGACGTGTCCTTCATGATTGACGACATTGAGTGGCGTCGCGCTGATGGTGTTTGCACCGGTGCAGATGTCTATAACCCCAATGATGGCTCTTCGTACCTGAGCGTGGGGTCATAGTCGTAGACCGCCGCCGATGAGGAGCATTCTGAGGCGGTAGTT
>NZ_BAABLV010000032.1:0-8690 GCF_039544535.1 Tessaracoccus lubricantis | reverse complement strand
CCTGGCGAACCGGAGGTTCACTGCTGAGGCAACGATCAGTTCACCCGGAGGTATTGACATGAGGCATCACGGACGACGAGTTGACTCATCGAAGATGCCCGCGTAGCTGGAGTCGTTGACTCATCTGAAGATGCCCGCGTGGGTCAGACTCGGGGATGGAGTTGACGATGGCGACACGTAGAGCGGTCACGCAGGCTCAGCTGGCGAAGTGGCCCAAGGCATCACGGGCCGAGAAGTCAGCCATCCTGGACGCCGTGGTCCAACTCACCGGCTGGCATCGCGACCATGCCCGCAAGGCAATCAGGACACTGCTGGCCGACCCCGACCGGGCAACCCGACCCCGAACAGCGCGGGAGCCAGTGCGCACCTACGACGACGCCACCGTCGCGCTCCTGGCCCGCTGCTGGGCGATCCTCGACGGCCCCTCAGGCAAACGCCTCCACCCCGCCGTGCCTGACCTGCTGTCCAACCTGGCCCGCCACGGCCGCCTCACCCCCACCGAGCAAGCAGTGGTCGAGGCCGTGCTCCGCATGTCACCGGCCACCATCGACCGCCGCCTCGCGCCCCACCGTCAGGGACTGGTCGCAGGCAAGGGCCTGTCACACACCCGCCCCGGATCACTGCTGAAGACCTCGATCCCGCTCAAGACCTGGGCCGAGTGGAACGACACCATCCCCGGGATCATCCAGATCGATCTGGTCGGACACGAAGGCGGCGACAACAACGGCCACTTCCACTACACCCTCGACGCCACCGGCTGGACCGAGACCATCACCGTCAAGTCCAAGGGCGAACGCATCGTCGCCACCGCCCTCGAACAACTACGCCTCCGGTTCCCCTTCCATATCGCCGGCATCCACTCCGACAACGGCTCGGAGTTCATCAACCACCACCTACTGCGCTGGACCACCAGCAACCAGATCAGCTTCTCCCGCGGCCGGGCCAGCCACTCCAACGACCAAGCCCACGTCGAACAGAAGAACTGGTCCATCGTGCGCCGCAACGTCGGTTACTACCGCTACGACACCCCCCGCGAGCTGGACCTCCTCAACCAACTCTGGCCACTGATCTCGATCCAGACCAACCTGTTCCTGCCCCAGCAACGCCTGATCTCCAAAACCCGCACCGGCGCCCGCGTGCAGAAACGCCACGACACCGCAGCCACCCCCATGCACCGCCTACTCACCGACTACAGCGACCTCGTCCACGACCACGACGCACGCCACCTCGACACCCTCCACCGCGACACAGACGTCGAAGACCTCAAACACCGCATCGCCGACATCCAAGGCAACCTGCTCGAACTCGCCCGCCGCCGGGGCGCCGTCCAACGCCGCGCCAAGACCAACCACGTCTACCTCTCCCGCCGGAAGATCAGCGATCCGAAGCGGGCAAACCCAGATGAGTCAACGACTCAAACCAAGCGGGCATCTTGACATGAGGCAACAGGGACGAACTAGCCTCGCGCTTTCATGACGGTGGGTGGACTGTAGCGGCCTGAGATGGCGAAAGTGCTCCTGACTTGGGATGATGTGACTTGTCTAGAGAAACATCGACCAACAAGAAGGAGCACCTTCGAGGTGAAGAGTACCGGCTCGTATCCCAGGGTTCATGTCGATACGGCCAAGGTGACCGCGGTCGGGCAGGCGGGCGGGATCCTGCTGACCGAAACCATCCGCGCGGCCGGCCTGGACCGGGCCCTGTCGGAGGCGCTGTCGCGGTGGCGGAAACCGTTGGCGATCCACGACCCGGGCAAGATCATCTGTGATCTGGCGGTGTCGCTGGTGCTCGGCGGTGAAGCGTTGAGTGACCTCGCTACCCTCCGTGCTGAACCAGGGGTCTACGGCCCGGTGGCGTCGGATCCGACTGTGTCGCGCCTGATCGCGGCCCTGGCCGAGGACGCAGACAAGGCCATCAAGGCGATCGCCGGAGCCAGGCAGCAGGCCCGCGCCACGGTCTGGGCCCTGGCCGGTGAGCATGCCCCCGACCACGAGTCGACTGCCGAGGATCCGGTGGTGATCGATCTCGACGCGTCGCTGATCACCGCCCACTCGGAGAAGCAGCGCGCGGCTGCGACGTTCAAACGAGGCTTCGGGTTCCACCCGTTGATGGCGTTCGCCGACCACGGACCTGAGGGCACCGGTGAAGCCCTGGAGGTCCACCTACGCCCCGGGAACGCCGGCTCGAACACCGCCGCCGATCACATCACCGTCACCAAACAAGCTCTCGCGCAGCTCCCCGACCGGAACCCGCGGCCCGGACGCCGCGTGCTGATCCGCGCGGACGGGGCCGGCGGCACGAAGGAGTTCACCAAATGGCTGACCGGGCGCAGGGTGGCGTACTCGGTCGGTTTCACCCTCCCCATGGACACCCCCGACCTCTACCACCTGGTCCCGGAGTGGGTTTGGGTGCCGGCCCTCAACAGCGATGGCGAGGCTCGCGAGGGGGCCGATCTTGCTGACTTCACCGGACTGCTGGATCTCGACGGCTGGCCTGCCGGGATGCGGGTGATCGTCCGCCGCGAACGGCCCCACCCCGGCGCTCAGCTGCGGTTCGACGACGTCGACGGCTACCGACTCACCGCCTTCGCCACCAACACCACCCTCGGCACCCTCCAGCAGCTGGAGCTCAGGCATCGTCGACGCGCCCGCTGCGAAGACCGGATCCGGATCGCGAAAGACACCGGCCTGGCCAACCTCCCGTTGCACGGGTTCGACCAGAATCGGATCTGGTGCCAGATCGTCGCGCTGGCCTCCGAGTTGCAGGCCTGGAGCGTGATGCTGGCCCTGGCCGGTCATGAAGCCCGCCGTTGGGAACCGAAACGGCTCCGCTACCGGCTCTACACCATCCCCGCGACCCTCGCCAGAAGAGCCCGCCGCACCGTCGTCCACTTCAGCGACCGATCCCGCTGGGCCGAGCTGATCATCGACAGCATCACCCGACTCCGAAACCTCCCGGCACCCGCCACCTGACCCTCAGACCTCCACATGTCCCTCTGAATCTTGCAGCTCCCGGCCTGGAAACCCGCACCGCAGCGTCACGCGGGGTCTTGTCGCACCCACCTGCAAGAATCGGAACAACCTCGACGCCACCAGCGCCGACCAGCCCCACACAGGGCCGTCATGAAATATCGAGGCTAACCTCGTGCTTTCACGCCGGTGGGTGGACAGTAGCGGGTTGAGATAGCGAAAGTGCCCCTGACTTGGGATGATGTGACTTGACTAGAGAACACATCGACCAAGATGGGGGCACCTTCGAGGTGAACAGTACCGGTTTGTATCCCAGGGTTCATGTTGATACCGCGAAGGTGGCCGCGGTGGCCCAGGCCGGCGGGGTCCTGCTCACGGAAACAATCCGCGCCGCGGGGCTGGATCGGGCCCTGTCGGAGGCGTTGGTGGGGTGGCGGAAGCCGTTGGCGGTCCATGACCCGGGCAAGATCCTGCTCGACCTGGCGGTGTCGCTGGTGCTGGGCGGGGATGCGTTGAGTGACGTCGCCGTGCTGCGCGGCGAGCCGGGGGTCTACGGCCGTGTGGCGTCGGATCCGACGGTGTCGCGGCTGATCAAGGCCCTGGCCGAGGATGCGGACAAGGCGATCAAGGCGATATCGGTGGCGCGGCAGCAGGCCCGAGCCACCGTTTGGGGTCTGGCCGGCGTCCATGCGCCCGACCACGGCGCTACCGCTGAGCAGCCGCTGATTATCGACTTGGATGCGTCGCTGGTCACCGCGCATTCGGAGAAGCAGCAGGCTGCTCCGACGTTCAAACGCGGGTTCGGGTTCCACCCCCTGTTGGCGTTCGCCGACCACGGCACGGACGGAACCGGCGAAGCACTCGCGGTCCATCTGAGGCCGGGGAACGCGGGCTCCAACAAGGCTTCGGATCACATCGCCGTGACCAGGGCCGCGTTGGCGCAGCTCCCCGACCAGAACCCGCGGCCAGGACGCCGGGTGCTGGTCCGCGCGGACGGCGCCGGCGGCACGAAAGACTTCACCAAGTGGCTGACCGGGCGAAGGGTCGTGTACTCGGTCGGGTTCACCCTCCCCATGGACACCCCCGACCTCTACCACGAGATTCCCGAATGGGTGTGGCTCCCGGCGCTCAACGCGGATGGTGAAGCCCGCGACGGGGCCGATCTGGCCGAGTTCACCGGACTACTCGACCTGTCCGGCTGGCCCAAGGGGATGCGGGTGATCGTCCGCCGGGAACGACCTCACCCCGGCGCTCAGCTGCGGTTCGATGATGTCGACGGCTACCGGCTCACCGCCTTCGCGACCAACACCACCCTCGGCACCCTCCAACAGCTCGAGCTCCGGCATCGCCGGCGGGCCCGCTGCGAAGACCGGATCAGGCAGGCGAAGACCACCGGGCTGGCGAACCTCCCCCTGCACGGGTTCGACCAGAACCGCATCTGGTGCCAGATCGTCGCCCTGGCCTCCGAGTTACAGGCCTGGACCGGGATGCTGGCGCTGACCGGTCATGAAGCCCGGCGTTGGGAACCGAAACGCCTCCGCTACCGGCTGTTCAGCATCCCCGCCACCATCGCCCGAAGAGCCAGACGCATTCACCTCCACCTCAGCGACCGATCCCCATGGGCCGAGCTCATCCTCACAGGCATCACCAGACTCCAAGGACTCCCAGCACCAGCGACCTGACCCCGCGGCCCCGACCATCCGCCTCGATCCTGGAACACCCCCTCGGCCTGGAAACCCCGCCCACCGTGAGCGACACGCGGCGCCTTGTCACACCCAGCTGCAAGAATCAGATACAACCTCGACGCCACCGGCGCCGACCAGCCCTACACAGGCCCGTCATGAAAGATCGAGGCTAGGTAAGATCATGTGGAAAGTTTTGGAGGCATAAAGATGACGGACATGATTGAGCGCGACTCAGCGACACCGATCTATCAGCAGCTCGAGGACATCTTTCACGCGAAGATCGCCAGTGGTGAGTGGGCACCCGAGCAGCGCATCCCGTCGGAGAACGAGCTGAACCGGGAGTACAGCCTGAGCCGCATGACGATTCGTGGTGTGCTCAACAAACTGGCGGGTGATGGTCTGCTCATCCGCGTTGCCGGCAAGGGCACGTTCGTCGCCCCGCAAAAGATCAACGCGGTCTCTCCTGCATACAAAGGAATCCGTGAGCAGCTCGAAGCGCTCGGGTACGACATCGCGACGACGTTGATTTCTTCGGAGCGCGTTCCCGCGCCGACGAGAGTGCGTGAGCACCTGAATCTGCCGGCGGGCGCCGACGTCATCGCCATCATACGACTGCGGACGGTAGACGGGAAGCCTCTGAGCATCCACCGCTCCTTCGTGCCAGCGAGCCTCGCGCCGGGACTGGATCAGCTGGATGTCGTCAACGAGCAGCTGTGCGTGGTTCTCGAAGACGAATTCAATCTGTCGATGAAGAGCGTCTCCGAAGATCTGGAAGTCATCGCCGTCGAAGGAACCGACGCCAAGCTGCTGGAGCTGCGCAAGGGCGACCCGGCACTGCTGTTGACGGATGTCATCACGGACCCGGCAGGGACGGCCTTTGAGTACTCGACCATCGTCTTCCGCGGCGATACGGTGCGGCTGAAGTTCGATTACAAGCGTGAGTGAACCCGCCGTGGTGGATGACTCGGGGTCCACCACAGCGGGTCCGCCTAGCGGACGAGCAGCCGAATGCGCTCGTCCAGTCCGGCGGCGTCAAGCGCGTATCGAGCAAGCAGTCCTGAGTACGTACCGGTGACGATGTGCTCATGCGGCAACCCGATGGCGTGCACGGGAATTCCCGAGGATGCCAGAGCCTCGCCAACGGCCGCGGAGAGACCGCCGCGGGTGTAGTGCTCCTCGACGGTGATGACGCGTCCGGTGCGATGAGCGGACGCGCGGATAAGCGCCGCGTCAACAGGTTCGACAGTTGGCATCCCGATGAGGTCCACATCGATGCCGTCGTCCGCGAGCCGTTGCACCGCGACCACGACCTCCGGGGTGATGGTCCCCGTCGTGACGACCGTTGCGCGAGACCCTTCCCGAATCATCCGCCCTTCCCCGATGGTGAACGGTGCCTGTGGGAACAGATCGGGGATCGATGGGCCCCCGATGCGCATGTACACGGGCCCGTCGTGCTCAATCATCGCCTTCGCTGCCTCCCGGATCTCTCCGGGGTCCTGGGGTGAGAGGACGACGACACCGGGGAGCATGCGGATGATTGCATAGTCTTCGAGGGAGTAGTGTGTGGGCCCGAGGTCGGAGTAAGTGATCCCTCCGTTGCGACCGACGATCTTGACGTTCTGACCCATGTACGCGATGTCATTGCGGAATGCTTCGTAGTTCCGGTTGGTGACAAACGCTGCGATGGCCGCGAAGACGGGGATCTTGCCGGTCGACGCGAGACCTGCGGCGACGCCCGTCGTTCCGTGCTCCTGAATGCCGAACTCATAGTAGCGGTCGGGGAAGCGCTCGCGGAATGAGCCGAACCCCGACGACAGCCCGCTGTCGGCGGAGAGGACGACGACACGGTCATCGTCCGCAGCGAGGTCGGTCACTGCTTGCCCGAAGGTCTTTCGCGGATCGATAAGAGTAAGCGTCTCAGCAGCCATGGTCGTTCCATTCGCGCAGGTTGTCGATGCGGGCGTGCACTTCACGTTCGGCTCGGTCGAGCTCCTCGACCGTCGGCTTCCAGTAGTGCGATGCAAGGGTTCCCTCCAGGAAGCTGATGCCCTTCGCCTTCGTCGTGCGAGCAACGACAACGGTCGGCCGGCCCTTTTCGCCATCCGCAACGCTGACAGCGTCGAGGACGGCATCGATATCGTTCCCGTCGATGGTGACGGTATTCCACCCGAACGCCGCGAACTTGTCGGCAATCGGCTCCATGTTCATGACTTCAGCGGTCGGCCCGGAAATCTGCAGATCGTTGACATCGACGAAAGCGACGAGGTTGTCGAGTCGGTGGTGCGCAGCAATCGACGCCCCTTCCCAGTTCGCCCCCTCGGGGAGCTCACCGTCCCCAAGGATGGTGAAAACCCGTCCTCCGTTGCTCGCGGCACGGAGGCCCAGTGCCATCCCTGCAGCAATCGACAGCCCGTGACCCAGGGCACCCGTATTCGCTTCGATGCCCGGAAGCTTGTGAAGGTCGGGGTGACCGCCGAGTTTGCTGCCGACAGAGCCGTACGTGTCGAACAGCGCCTCCTCGAAGTAACCGCGACGCCCGAGAACTGCGTACTGTGCCATTGCTTTGTGGCCCGCGGACAGCAGGAACCGGTCGCGATTCGGGTCCTTCGGGGCTTGCGGGTTGACGCGCATGGTCGCGAAATACAAGGCGGTCACGATGTCGATGCACGAGAGCGCCCCGCCGAGGTGGCCAGAACCGCCTGCCCGCACCATCCGCAGGACGTTGAGGCGTGCGAGCTCCGCCTCGATCTGCAGCGGGATGGTATTCATACGCGAGTGTTCTCGGTTTCGTAGTCGTACAGAGCGGCGAGCTTCGGCGCACTCCGCTCGTTCTCCACGTACGACACCGACAGGTACTCGCGAACGAGTCGCTTGACCGACTCGACGCCGGTGACCTGAGCTCCGAAAGCGACCATGTTGGCGTCGTTGCTTAGCTGTGCACGCTCGGCCTGGTACGCATCCGTGAGCAGGGCGCAGTATGCGCCGGGAACCTTATTCGCCGAGATGGAGACGCCGATGCCGGTGCCGCACATCACGACACCACGCTCGACCTCCTTCGCCGCGACGCTTTCCGCCACCGCAATGGCCGTCTTCGGATATAGGGGGTCGTCGGAGCCGAAATCGCGAACCTCGTGGCCGAGCTCGCGAAGGTAATCAGCGACGGCATCCTTGAGGGTTGTTGCGTTCGGGTCGCAGCCAATTCCAATCAACATGCATGTCTCCTATCTATACCTGTATAGGCCTGTATATCTGAGGATAGACCAAATCGACGTAAGATGGAAGATCGGGCTGGATGGTCCGCCCATCGAACTGGGAGACAGCATGGCCAGAGATGCCCACCCCACTCCGCTCGATAGTGCGGACGTTATTCTGGCTCTTCCCAGATGAGGGTGTAGGTCGGCCGGGCGCGTCGGTCCGCAGATAGGCGTCGAGGTCTCCCGACGATGGAGGTTCCTAACCTCGATCGTTCATGGCGGAGTGAGCGACGCGTGCTGCATATAGGCCGGAGTGCCTTCTGACTACGGGATACTTGGACATGCGACTGTTCAAAACCCCTGAAGCGGAAGGCACTCCGTAGGTGAAGCGTACTTCGTGGTCCACCGGTATGTCCGTGACCGGCGATGGCGGCGCGGTGATCGCCCACGCCGGCAGCATCGGGCTGAGGATGCTGGCCGAGAACACCGGCCTGACCGGAGCCCTGTCGACGGCGATGGCCCGGCGTTCGTTCATCCCCTCGGTGCATGACCGTGGCCAGGTACTGACCGATGTCGCGGTGCTACTCGCCGACGGCGGCGAGGCGATCTCCGACATCGACGTCCTGCGCCACCAGAGGCAGATCTTGGGGCCGGTTGCGTCTGCTCCGACGGTGTGGCGTGCGTTGGATGAGGTCACCGACGCCAGGCGGAGGAAGATCGCCACGGCCCGGGCCCGGGTCCGGCGCCACGTGTGGTCCCAGCTGACAGCCACTGGCGGGGTTCTGGCTTCGAAGGTCGCCGGGACCGATCTGGGTGAGACGGTCGTGTTGGATGTCGATGCC
>NZ_BAABLV010000031.1:0-152899 GCF_039544535.1 Tessaracoccus lubricantis | reverse complement strand
CGACCCCCTTCACCCCGCCGACACGCCCGCCATCGGATCCCCGCTCACCCCACGCTCAGGTACGAAGAGCCACATTTGCGCGTGCGGGGTGGACGACGGCGGGCCGGGCACGCCGTCGATGCCCCCGGGCGACGTACGCTGGGCCCATGAAGCTGTGGCGCGTGGCGAGGGAGCGGGTGTCGGCCGTGCGCGCCGTCATGGCCCGGAACCAGCTGCGCACGCGCACCGCGCGCGGCCGCACGGCGAGCGTCCTGGTGTGCGTCATGGCCGGCCTGATGATGACCGTGGCGGCGATCGCGGCGCGCGGCACCGACCTGCGCAGCGACCGCACCGCAGACATGCGCGACCTGATCATCAGCCAGAGTCGCCGCAACGAGGAGTTGCGCGCGCAGGCCGACGAACTGCAGGCAGAGGTCAGCGCGCTCACGCAGCAGCAGAACGCCGGCGACTTCGCCACCGACCTCGTCTTCGCCGAACGTGACGCGAGCATGACCCCCGTCACGGGCCCCGGGATCCGCATCACGTTGACCGATGCCCCGGCCGACGTGAAGCCGCCCGGCGTGGCGGACGACGCGCTGGTGGTGCACCAGCAGGACATCCAGGCCATGGTCAACGCCCTGTGGGCCGGGGGCGCGGAGGCGATGAGCATCCAGGGACAGCGGGTGATCGCCACCACGGGCATCAAGTGCGTCGGCAACACCGTCGTGCTGCACGGCATCCCGTACGCACCGCCGTACGTGATCGAGGCCATCGGGGACCGGGCGCTGATGCAGCGCGCGCTGGACGAGTCCCCGGCGGTCACCATCTATCGGCAGTACGTCGAGGCCTACCGGTTGGGCTTCACGGTGGAGGGCGTCGGCACGCTCGACCTGCCGGCGTTCAGCGGCTCGACCGGCGTGCGGCAGGCCCGGCCGAGGTGATCAGTCGGCCAGCGACATGTCGGCCGCGACGAGCGGGCTGAGCCCGGCCGCGCGCCTGGGTGCGTCGGCGTCGCCGCATTCGACCAGCCAGTTGGCCAGCATCTGGTAACCACCCTCGGTGAGCACTGACTCCGGGTGGAACTGCACGGCCTCGACCGCGAGCTCGCGGTGGCGCACCGCCATGATCACGCCGCTCTCCGTGCGGGCGGTGACCTCGAGCACGGGGGGCACCGAGTCCTGGACGATCGCCAGCGAGTGGTACCGCGTCGTCGTCACCGGTGAGGGCAGCCCGGCGAAGACGCCCTGGCCTTCGTGGAAGACGGGGGAGGTCTTGCCGTGCAGCTGCTCCGGCGCTCGGTCGACGACCCCGCCGAACGCGACGCCGATCGCCTGCAGGCCCAGGCACACGCCGAAGATGGGCTTGACGCCGGAGAGGGTGCGCACCACGTCGATGCAGACGCCGGCAGCCTCGGGCGTGCCGGGGCCGGGCGAGATCAGGATGCCGTCGAAGCCCTCGTGCCAGGTGGCGTCAGCGAAGCGCGGGTCGTCGTTGCGCCACACCTCGACCTCCGCGCCGATCTGCGCGAGGTAGGACACGAGGTTGTAGACGAACGAGTCGTAGTTGTCGATGACGAGGATGCGGGCCACCGCCTCATTGTGCCACCTGCCCGGTGGGGCGCGGTGCCCGGTGGGTCGCCGTGAGCAGTTGGAAGCCCGGGCACCGGCCACCAGAAGGCCCCCGGCAGCCGGGGCGGGCTTTTGTCCCTACACGGAAAGGAGGTCGGTGTGGATAATCCACACCGACCCCTTCCTGGCGTAGCGATAACTACGGGGTGGGCGACAGCCCCGGCAGCGGCGACGTCGAGGGCGCCTCCGAGGCCGGGGCCTTGGCCACCTTCACCTCGAAGGGCTGGTTGCGCGGCCACGGCTCATCCCAGGGTGCCTCCTGGGCGAAGACCTTGCCGGCTGCCTCGGCCGTCGACTCCTCCTCGACCACCGTGATCGTGAAGCCGCGCTCGGCGGCGGCCTCCTGCGCCTCGGCCTGCGTCAGGCCGGTCAGGCGCGGGACGATCGAGTTGCCCGTGGCCACGTACAAGGTGATCGGCGTGTCGATCGCCACGGTGCTGCCGGGGCCGGGCTCGGTCTTGATGACGTCGCCGAGGTTGGCCTGCGGGCCCTCCTCGGCAGGATCTGCCTGCACCGCCTCCTGGATGTTGGTGAAGCCGCTGGCGGTCAGCAGGTCCACGGCGGCGTCGTAATTGATGCCGGTCACCGTCTCGGGGATGGTGCGGGTCTCGACGCCCGTCGAGACGAACAGCGTCACCTCGGTGCCGGGTTCGAGCTCCACGTCTGCCACCGGGTCGGTCTCGATGACCTGGCCGCGGTCGTCGGCAGTGCCGGCGCGCTCCTCGACGACGGGCTGCAGCCCGGCGTTGCGCACGGTGTTCTCGGCCTGCAGCCTGCTCATGCCGAGCACGTCGGGCATCGCCACGAGCTCGGGGGAGGGGCTGACCGAGGGGCTGGGGGACGGGGACGGCGAGGGAGTCGGGCTGGCCGACGTCTGCGACGGCGACGGAGACGGTGACGGCGAGGCCTCGTCGGACGGGCCGGGCGGGTTCAGCAGCATGACCAGCCCGATGATCAGGCCGATCAGCACCAACGCGCCCACGATGCCCAGCACGATCATGCCGGTGCGCGAGCGAGGCTCCTCGTCCTCGGCGTCCCCCTCGAGCGGAACGGGCACCACCGGCGGCGGGGGCAGGGGTGAGGCGGCCGACGTCACCTGGTCCGCCGGCATCACGCCGCGGCGGGCGGTCGTCGTCATGGGGTCTGACGGGATCACTTGGGTGGGCACGTCGGCCGGCGCGGCCGCCAGCACGGGCTGGCCGTTGAGCGCGCGCAGGAGGTCCTCGCGCATCTCGGAGGCATCCTGGTAGCGGTCCCTCGGGTCCTTCGCCAGCGACTTCAGCACGATGGCGTCCATCTCCGGCGTGACCTCGGGGTCGATCTGCGACGGCGGCACGGGCGCCTCGCGCACGTGCTGGTAGGCGACGCTCACCGGCGAATCGCCCTTGAACAGCGGCTGCGAGGTGAGCAGTTCGTACAGCAGGCAGCCCACCGAGTAGATGTCGGAGCGGTTGTCGACCTTCTCGCCGCGCGCCTGCTCGGGCGACAGGTACTGCGCGGTGCCGATCACGGCCGCGGTCTGCGTCATGGTGGCCGAGGTGTCCGCCACGGCGCGGGCGATGCCGAAGTCCATCACCTTGACCGTGCCGTTGGAGGTCATCATCACGTTGGCGGGCTTGATGTCGCGGTGGATGATGCCGGCGCGGTGCGAGTACGCCAGGGCGTCGAGCACGCCGGCGGTGAACTCCAGCGCGCGCTCGGGCACCAGCTTGCGGCCGCCGCGCAGCACCTCGCGCAGCGTGATGCCCTCGACCAGCTCCATCACGATGTAGGGCACCGACACGTTCGACACGGCGTCGAGCTGCTCGCCGGTGTCGTAGACGGCGACGATGTTGGGGTGGTTCAGGCCCGCGGCCGACTGCGCCTCGCGGCGGAACCGCGCCTGGAACGTGGGGTCGCTGGCCAGGTCGACGCGCAGCCGCTTGACCGCGACGTCACGTTCCAGCCGCACGTCACGCGCGCGCCACACCTCGGCCATCCCGCCTCGACCAATGATCTGGTCGAGTTCGTAGCGGTTGCCGAGCAGGGCTCCTCGCTCTGTCATCGCACCCGGTCCTTTCGGTTCGTCACGCACCATCTTGAAGCATGCACATGAGAGAAGTCTGAGAATTTCACCGCAATGCCTCCACGACGGCCTTGAAGATGGGGGCCGCCAGCCGGCCGCCCGAGATGTCGTCGCGCTCGACGTCGGCGTCCTCGACGAACGCCACGACGGCGACCTTGGGGTCCTCGGCGTAGCCGACGAACCACGCGTACGGCGGTCGGTCAGGGGAGGTCTGGGCGGTGCCGGTCTTGCCGCCGACCACCACGCCGTCGATCTGGGCCGGGCGGCCCGTGCCGTCCTCGACGGTGGCCACCATCATGTCGCGCAGGTGCTGTGCGGTGGCCTCCGAGATGGGGCGGCCCAGCGACTCCGACGAGGTGGAGCTCAGCACGGTGAGGTCACGGTTGGTGACGGTGGAGACCAGGTACGGCTTCATCATCTCGCCGTTGTTGGCGATGGCAGCGGCCACCTGCACGATCTGCAGCGGGGAGGCCGCCACGTCGAACTGGCCGATGGCCGTCAGCGCCGTCTGGGCCTCGTCGATCTCGGTCGGGAACCGCGAGGTGGCGGCCGAGATGTCGATGGTCTGCTCCTTGTTGAAGCCGAACTTCTCCGCCATCTCGATCATCTTGTCGGCGCCCAACTCCAGGCCGATGTTGCCGAACGCCGTGTTGCACGAGGTCTTGAGCGCCTGCTCGAGCGTGACGCGATCGCCGCCGCAGTTGGTGGAGTTGCCCATGGAGCGGGACGAGTTCGGCAGCCGCAACGAAGCCGGGGCGTCCACCTCCGTCGACGGCACCATGCCGTCCTCCAGCGCCGCCGCGGCCGTGACGAGCTTGAACGTCGACCCGGGAGGGTAGACCTCACGCGTGGCACGGTTCTTCAGCGGTTCCTCGGGGGCGTTGAGCAGCTCGGTCCAGGCGGCCTGCTCGGCGGGGAGGTCCACCGTCGCGAGCCGGTTGGGGTCGTAGGTGGGCGTCGACACCAGAGCCAGGACCTCGCCGGTGGTGTAGTCCATGGCGACGACGGCGCCACGCTGATTGCCGAGCGCGCTGACGGCCGCGGCCTGGGCGGCGGGGTTGAGCGTCGTCGACAGGTTGGCACCGCGCCCCTGCCGGCCGCTGAGGATGTCGACGACGCGGCTGGCGGCCTGCGACGACGAGGTGCCGGCCAGTTGCTGGTTGTAGCTCTGCTCCAGGCCGGAGCGGGCGTAGTCGTAGGAGTACCAGCCCGTCACCGAGCTCCACAGTTCCGGCTGCGGGTAGCTGCGCAGGTACGGGAACCGGCCCGAGCCCGCCACCGACTGCGCGATGGGGGTGTTGCCGACCAGGATCGAGCCGCGATTCTTCGAGAACTCCGCGTCGCGGACGCGGCGGTTTCGGCCGTCCTCGTTGAGGGTGTCGGTGCGCGCCACCGAGATCCACGTGATGTTGACCAGCAGCGCGGCCATGAGGAGTGCGACGAAGGAGGCGACCTTGCGGATGGGCACGTTCATCGCTTGATCACCGCCGTCGCGTCGTCGAGCGACGCGGCCTCGAGCTGCGCCGGGTCCTGCGGCACCGCCGTCGCGGCCTGCGGCAGGCGGCTGCGGTGCGAGACCACCATCAGGATGCCGATGATGATCCAGTTCGCGATCAGGGACGAGCCGCCCTGCGACATGAACGGCGTGGTGAGGCCCGTCAGCGGCAGGAGGCGGGTGACGCCGCCGATGATGACGAACACCTGCAGCGCGAACACGAAGCTGAGGCCGGCGGCCAGCAGCTTGCCGAACCCGTCCGGCGAGGTGACGGCGGTCTTGAAGCCGCGCGCGATCAGCAGCGCGTACACCAGCACGACGGCCATCAGCCCGAGGATGCCGAGCTCCTCGCCGATGGCGGCGGCGACCATGTCGGACTTCGCCAGCGGCGTCAGCCCCGGGCGGCCGAGGCCCCAGCCCCGGCCGAACAGCCCGCCCCACGCGAAGCCGAACTGCGCCGAGATGATCTGGAGGTTGCGGTCGTAGTCGGAGAACGGGTCGAGCCACGCGTTGACGCGCCGGGGCACGTGGCTGGTGAAGTTGTACGCGGCGATGCCGGCCGCGACGAAGGCCAGCCCGGCGATGATGGGCCACGCCGGCCGCTCCGTCGCGATGTAGATCATCACGGTGAACAGGCCGAAGAAGAGCAGCGAGGTGCCCAGGTCGTTCTGGAACACCATGACGGCCAGCGACGCCAGCCACATCACGGCGATGGGCCCCAGGTCGCGCGCACGGGGGAACTCGATGCCGAGGAAGCGCTTGCCGGCCAGCGCCAGGACGTCGCGCTTCTCGTAGAAGTAGGCCGCGAACGCGATGGCCAGCATGATCTTGGCCACTTCGGCAGGCTGGAAGGAGAAGCCGAACACCCGGATCCAGATCTGCGCGCCGCCCGAGGCGTGGCCGATGAACGGTGCCAGCGGCAGCAGCAACAGGATCAGGCCGCCGATGAACAGCAGGTACGGGTAGCGCTGGAGTCGACGGTGGTCGCGCAGCAGCACCGCAACGAGGGCGAACAGCACCAGCCCGAGGGCCGTCCAGACCAGCTGCATCGCCGAATCCGTGCGCACGGGGTCGGGGATCTGGTCGATGCGGTAGATCATGGCGAGTCCCAGCCCGTTGAGCAGGAACACGCTGGGCAGGATCACCGGGTCCGCGTACGGCAGCTTGAACCGCACCACCAGGTGCGCGGCCAGGCCCATGCCGTACCAGAGGGCGGCCACCGTCGCCATGTTCGACGGCAGCTCGCCGTACAGGTTGAGGTTGGTGATGACCCAGCCGGCGAAGCCGAAGGACTGCGCCAGCACCAGCAGCAGCAACTCGACGTTGCGCCGCTTCTTGTAGACGATCACCTCGTCGGCGACCTGGGGCATCACCTGAGCCTGTGCAGACATCAGCAGTCCTCCAGGTCGGCCTCTTCGCCCGGGCCCGGTTCGAGCGTGGCCAGTTCCTCGGCCAGCGTGGGCGTCTCGACGGGCTCAGGCGTGAAGGGCGCCAGCAGCGGCGGCACGGCGGCGGTCACGGGTGAGCTGGGGGCGCCCGTCTGCTGAGGGCTCGACGGGAGGCCGGGGCCCTCCTCCTCCGGCGACTGCGTGGGCTCGGGCGAGACAGACGGGCCGCCCGACGGTTCGGGGGAGGGCGACGGCGACTCCGATGCCGGCGGGTTGTCCCGCTCCGCCCGGCGCTCCTCACGGATGGCGACGCAGGCCTCCGCGAGGTCCCGCAGCGAGCCGACGGTGCGCTCGGCCGCCTCGATCGACCCCACCGTGATCGACGCCTCAACCTCGCCCCTGAAGAAGTGCGGCAGGTCCTCCACCGGGATGTCGGTGCGTTCCACCAGGTTGTTGAGCGTGACGCCCAGCACGTTGCCGGGCACGCCGTTGAACACGGCCACCTGCCCGTCGTCGGCGGAGATGAAGTAGCGGCTGGCCACGTAGGACGACGTGGCCCACCAGCCGCCGCCCACCACCAGCGCGATGGCGACGATGGTGGCGATGATGCCGGGCCACCGTCGCCTGCCCTCCGTGGGGGCGTAGCGGGCGGCCTCCTCGGCGTCGTGCTCGACCTTCACGTCCGACGGCGTGCTGGGGTAGCCGTGACCCGTGGGCAGCGCCACCGGGCCGCCGGCGCGCGGGATCTCGACCTCCGTGGCCGAGCCCACCAGCAGGGCGGGGACGGCGTCGAGTTCGTCGTCGTGTTCGACGACCTCGCCGATGACGATGGTGATGTTGTCGTGGCCGCCGTTGTCGTTGGCGAACCGGGCAAGGGTGGCGACGGCGGCGTCGAGGTCCTCGTCCTGCAGCACCTGCTGGATCACGTCGTCGTCGACGAGGCCGCTCAAGCCGTCGGAGCAGAACATCAGGCGGTCGCCGAGGCGGGCTTCGTGCACCTCGAGGTCTGGCTCGAAGTGCACCTGGCCGTTGAGCACCTTGAGGATCAGGGAGCGGTGCGGGTGGGTGGCGGCCTGTTCGGGGGTGATCTTGCCCTCGTCGATCAGCGACTGCACCCAGGAGTGGTCGTGCGTCAGCTGCGTGAGTTCGCCGTCGCGGAGGAGGTAGCCGCGGGAGTCGCCGATGTGGGCCAGCCCGAACTGCGTGCCGTTGAACAGCGCGCCGCAGAACGTGGTGCCCATGCCGTCGAGTTCGAGGTTGGACTCGATGAGATCCGTCAGCTTGGTGTTGGAGCGCGCGATCATGCCGGCGATGCGTGCCAGCAACTCCTCGCCGTCGGCCGCGCGCACCTCGTCGTGCGCGTCGGAGCGGGCCGCCTCCGTGGAGGCGACTGCGGAGGCCAGGTCGCCTGCAGCCGCGCCGCCCATCCCGTCCGCCACCAGCAGCATGGTGGGCGATGCGTAGCCGGCATCCTGGTTGTTCTTGCGGATGCGGCCCACCTCGGAGTGCGCGGTGAAGCGGAGGCTGAAGGTCACCTAGATCTCCAGCCGCATGAGGGTCTTGCCGATGCGCACCACGTCGCCGACGGTGACCTTGGTGGGTTCGGTGACGAGCTTGCCGTTGACGTAGGTGCCGTTGGTGGACTGCAGGTCGGAGATGACCCACGTGGTGGCGTCCTTCTGCACCAGTTGCGCGTGCCGGGCGGAGGCGTAGTCGTCGTCGAGGAGCAGCGTCGAATCCGCCGCGCGGCCCAGGTTGATCGTCGGTTCGACCGGCACGGAGACGCCCTGCTGCGGCCCGGCGGTGATCGCGAAGCGGGTGGGCAGCTTCGAGCGGTTCTTGCCGCGGCCGCGGTCTGCGGGGATGGCGCTCAGCGAGGAGACGGGGACGCGGCGCCCGAACATGTCGGTGCGCACCACGTTGGCGACGAACAGGATGAACAGCCAGAGCAGGCCGAGGAAGGCGATCTTGATCGCCGCGATGACGAGGTCCGACACTCAGGTCTCCGAAGGCGTGTGAACCAACATTCGGGTGTTCCCGATCTCGATGCGGGCCCCTTCTCCAATCCTCGTCTTGCTGATGCGGCTGCCGTTGACGTGCACGCCGTTGGTGGAACCCAGGTCCTCGATGGTGATGACCGGGTGGTTGGGGTCCCCGCCGACGGTGATGAGCGCGTGGCGGCGCGAGACCCCGGGGTCGTTGAGGCGGAGGTCCGCCTCGGTGCCGCGCCCGATCAGGATGCCGGGGGCGACGAGGGGGTGGCGCACGCCGTTGACCTCGAGCACGAGCCGGCCCGGGCGGGGCGACTCCTTGCGGGTCTCCGGCGCGATGGCCTCCGAGGCGACGGTGAACTGCCCCGTCGGGAGGGACGGGTCCAGCACGTAGTCGATGGAGATGGGGCCGTTGAAGACGTACTGCCTGTCTGCCGCGTGGTCGCGGATGGAGGGCAGGATCTCGGCGTTGAGGGTCTTGGAGTAGGGCGCGAGCCTGTCGTGGTCACCCTGGGACAGGCCGATGGTGAACGCATTGGGCACCAGGCGCTTGTCACGGGAGAGGAGCTTGGCTTCGGCGTCCAGTTCACGCTGGATGCCCGCGACGATCTCGACTGGGTGGACGTAGCCCTTGAAGGCACGTGCGAAGACCTTGCCGACGGCGGATTCGATCCGCTTCTCGGCCTTGTCGAAGACTCCCATGCGCCTCCTTCCTCAGGTATCCGGACGCAACGGTACTCGGGCAGTCTACCCGCAGGGATGAGGCCAACCCCATTCGCGCAGGGCGTTTTGCTGCTCGTCGGCCTCGTTCCCGACGGCGGCGCCGGCCCGCGTCGGGGCCTTGGCGCCGCTCAGGACGGGCTCCGGGACCACGGGAACGACGCGATGTTCTCCGCGAAGGACCGCAGGATCTCCGCAGACCCCTCGAGCGCCGAGAGCGACTCGTCCTCGATGCGCTGCTCCACGCCGTCGGCCACCGCGCGGACCTCCGGGGAGGTGCGCAGCGACTCCATCAGCTCGTCGCGCACCATGTTCCACAGCCAGTCGCGCTGCTGCGCCAGCCTGCGGGCCTGCAGCGAGCCCTCCTCCTCCAGTTCGCGGCGGTGCTCCGTCACGGCGTCCCACACCTCGTCGAGGCCGGCGCCGGTGTAGGACGAGCACGTCAGCACCGGTGCGCGGCGCTTCTCGTTGTCGCTGGTGATGAGCTTCATGGCGATGGTCAGCTCGCGGGCCGCGACCCGGGCGGCCTGCTCGTTGTCGCCGTCGGCCTTGGTGATGGCGATCACGTCGGCCAGCTCCAGGATGCCGCGCTTGATGCCCTGCAGTTGGTCACCGGTGCGGGCCACCTGCAGCATCAGGAAGGTGTCGACCATGCCGTGCACGGCGACCTCCGACTGCCCCACGCCCACCGTCTCGACCAGGACGACGTCGTAGCCGGCGGCCTCGAGGACCAGCATCGACTCCCGCGTGGCGCGCGCGACCCCGCCGAGGTGCCCGGCGGAGGGGGAGGGCCGGATGAACGCGGCGTCGCGCTGCGCGAGGTCTGCCATGCGGGTGCGGTCGCCCAGGATGGAGCCGCCGGTGCGAGACGACGACGGGTCCACCGCCAGCACCGCCACCCGGTGCGCCCGCTCGTCGATGAGCTTGACGCCCATCGCGTTGACGAAGGTGGACTTGCCGGCGCCCGGCACGCCGGAGATGCCGACGCGGAACGCGTTGCCGGTCAGCGGCGCGATGCGCTGCAGCAACTCGTGGGCCTGTTCGCGGTGCGCGGGCTTCAGGGACTCGACCAGCGTGATGGCCCTGGCGATGTGCCCCCTGGAGCCCTCGACGATGCCCTGGGCCAGGTCCTCAACACTCATCCTGCGCATGCTGTCGACCCTATCGCGAGGTCCTCGCGTGCAGTCGGGGACCCCGGCCGGTGTCTGCAGTGGCCCCCGTCGGCGCCGTGCCGGACGATGCCGCCGCCGGTTTCATAACAGTGGTTGATTTGGTGGTGTATCGAGTAGGCTTGGGTGACGGCGGACGAGGACCATCCCCCAATCTGGGTCCTCGTCCGCTGTCTTGCCTCACTGCCCCCTGGCCGCGTACCGCTCCTCGGTCGCCGCCTTCATGGGCCGCCACCATGCCTCGTTGTCCTCGTACCAGGTGATGGTGTCCTCCAGCCCCTCGCTGAAGACGGTGTACCGCGGCTCCCAGCCCAGTTCCTCGCGCAGCTTCGTGGCGTCGATGGCGTAGCGCAGGTCGTGTCCGGGGCGGTCGTTGACGTGGTCGTACCAGTCGGCCCCGTGGCCCATGAGCTGGAGGATCAGTTCCACGACTTCCTTGTTGCTGCGTTCGCCGTCGGCGCCGATGAGGTAGGTCTCGCCGCTTCGACCCTTCTGGAGGATCTCCCAGACGGCGGCGTTGTGGTCGTCGACGTGGATCCAGTCGCGCACGTTCTCACCGGTTCCGTAGAGCTTCGGGCGGATGCCGTCGATGAGGTTGGTGATCTGGCGGGGGATGAACTTCTCCACGTGCTGGCGCGGGCCGTAGTTGTTCGAGGAGTTGGAGATGGTCGCCTCGACGCCGAAGCTGCGCACCCACGCGCGCACGAGGTGGTCGCTGGCCGCCTTCGAGGCGGAGTAGGGCGACGACGGGTCGTACGGCGACTCGGGCGTGAACCGCTCCGCCGTACCCAGGGCCAGCTCTCCGTAGACCTCGTCGGTGGAGATGTGGTGGAGGCGCCGGCCGAACTGCCGCACGGCCTGCAGCACGTGGTAGGTGCCGAGGATGTTGGTGTCGATGAACGCGCCCGGCCCCTCGAGGGAGTTGTCGTTGTGCGATTCCGCGGCGAAGTGCACGACGGCGTCCGCCGCCTCCACCAGCTCGTTGACCAGACCGGGCGTGGTGACGGAGCCGGCCACCAGCTCGAACCGCTCACGCGGCAGGCCCGCCAGGTTGGCCGGGTTGCCCGCGTAGGTCAGGGCGTCGAGCACGACGACGGAGGCATCGGTGTGCTGGAGCGCCCAGTGGACGAAGTTGCTTCCGATGAACCCGGCCCCGCCGGTGACGAGCAGCGAAGTCATGCCGGAAGGTTACTCCTCGCCGAGCCCGCCGCTGCGTCCACGATCCGAGTGGGCGACCGACTCCCTGGGGTGCAACGAACCCCCGAGCAGCTGCTCGGGGGTCTCTGTTGTTGTGCAGGTCGGACCGCCTGGGGGTTTCGACACCGATTCGCGAGCGAATCGGGCTCAACCAGCGTCAGTCGTCGAGGCGCTCGTTCAGCTTGGTGAGCAGGTCGATCGCGGCCTCCGGGATGATCGTGCCGGGCGGGTAGATCGCGTCTGCGCCGTTGGCGCGCAGCTCGTCGAAGTCCTGGCTCGGGATCACGCCACCGACGACCACCATGATGTCGCTGCGGCCCAGCTTGTCCAGCTCCTTGCGCAGCTCGGGCACCAGGGTGAGGTGTCCGGCCGCGAGCGAGGAGGCCCCGACGACGTGGACGTCGGATTCGACGGCCTGACGCGCGGTCTCCTCGGGGGTCTGGAACAGCGGGCCTACGTCGACGTCCATGCCGAGGTCGGCATAGGCGGTGGCGATGACCTTCTGGCCACGGTCGTGACCGTCCTGGCCCATCTTCGCGATGAGGATGCGCGGGCGACGGCCCTCCTTGGTCTCGAACTCCTCGACCAGCTTGCGGGCCTTGTCCACGGCCTCGTTGCTGCCGGTTTCCTTGCTGTACACACCAGAGATCGTACGGATCTGCGCGGTGTAGCGGCCGAAGACCTTCTCCAAAGCGTCGGAGATCTCGCCCAGCGACGCCTTGGCGCGGGCCGCGTCGATCGAGACCTTCAGCAGGTTGCGGTCAGGGTCGGTCGGGTCCGGGGTGGCCGCGGCCCAGGTGACGCGCTCGAGCATCTCCTGCGTGACGGCCTCGTCGCGCTCGGCCCGAAGGCGCTCCAGCTTGGCGATCTGCGCAGCGCGCACCGCACGGTTGTCGACCTTCAGCACCTCGAGCTCATCCTCGTTGTCGAGGGTGTACTTGTTGACGCCGATGACGGGCTGGCGGCCGGAGTCGATGCGGGCCTGCGTGCGGGCCGCAGCCTCCTCGATGCGCATCTTCGGGATGCCCTGCTCGATGGCCTTGGCCATGCCGCCCGCAGCCTCCACCTCCTGGATCCGCTCCCAGGCGCGGCGGGCGAGCTGCTCGGTGAGCTTCTCGACGTAGGCCGAGCCGGCCCACGGGTCCACCGTCTGCGTGGTCTTCGACTCCTGCTGGATGAACAGCTGCGTGTTGCGGGCGATGCGGGCCGAGAAATCCGTCGGCAGCGCGATGGCCTCGTCGAGCGCGTTGGTGTGCAGCGACTGGGTGTGGCCCTGCGTCGCGGCCATCGCCTCGATGCAGGTGCGGCCCACGTTGTTGAACACGTCCTGCGCGGTCAGCGACCAGCCGGAGGTCTGCGAGTGCGTCCGCAGCGACATCGACTTCGGGTTCTTCGGCCCGAACTGCCGCACCAGGCGCGCCCACAGCATGCGGGCGGCGCGCATCTTGGCCACCTCCATGAAGAAGTTCATGCCCACGGCCCAGAAGAACGACAGGCGCGGCGCGAACTGGTCCACGTTGAGGCCCACCGACTCGCCGGCGCGGATGTACTCCACGCCGTCGGCCAGCGTGTAGGCCATCTCGATGTCGGCCGTGGCGCCCGCCTCCTGCATGTGGTAGCCCGAGATCGAGATCGAGTTGAACCGCGGCATGTTGGCGGAGGTGTAGGCGAAGATGTCGGCGATGATCTGCATCGACGGCGACGGCGGGTAGATGTAGGTGTTGCGGACCATGAACTCCTTCAGAATGTCGTTCTGAATGGTTCCGGCCAGCTGCTCGGGCTTCACGCCCTGCTCCTCGGCCGCGACGACGTACAGCGCCAGCACCGGCAGCACCGCGCCGTTCATCGTCATCGACACCGACATCTGGTCCAGCGGGATGCCGTCGAACAGCTGCCGCATGTCGAGGATGGAGTCGACGGCGACACCGGCCATGCCGACGTCACCGGCCACGCGGGGGTGGTCCGAGTCGTAGCCGCGGTGGGTGGCCAGGTCGAACGCGATCGACAGGCCCTTCTGGCCGGCGGCCAGGTTGCGGCGGTAGAACGCGTTGGACTCCTCGGCGGTCGAGAAGCCCGCGTACTGGCGGATGGTCCACGGCTGGTTGACGTACATCGTGGCGTAGGGACCACGCAGGAACGGCGGGATGCCAGGGGCGGTCTCGAGGAAGTCGAGGTTCGCCACGTCGGCGCCGCGGTACAGCGGCGGCACCAGGATGTGCTCGGGCGTCTGCCAGCCGGCGGAGTGGCCGACCTCGTGGTTGATCGCGTCGAACGCCTCCTCCGCGTTGGCCGGGACGGCCGCCGCGAAGTCGATGTCGGTAAAGCGGGGGATAGTCACTTCTCAGGCTCCCAACTTGTCGAGGGTGGTGGTGAGCAGCTCGACCACGTTCATGCCGTCGAACACGTTGCCGTCGACGGCGGCCTCGCCGCCCTCGCCCAGCTCCTTGAGCTGGCCGGCCACGAGCACGGTCTCGGCGCCGGCTGCCCGGAGGGCCTCGGCGACGGCGACGCCCTGCTCGGCGTAGACCTTGGCGGAGGAACACAGCACCGCAACCGTGGTGCCCTGTTCCTTCAACTGACGCGCGAAGTCCTCCGGCGAGGTGCCCTCGGCCAGCGGGGTGTCGATGCCGCCGACGTGGAACAGGTTGCCGGTGAAGCCCTCGCGGGCGCCGAAGTCGCGGCGCTGCCCGAGGCAGGCGAGCAGGACCTTCGGCGCGTGGCCCGCGGCGCGGGCGGCGTTGGCGCGGTCGCGGAGGTCCTCGAAGACCTGCGAGTCGCGCACCAGGCCGAGGCCGCCGAGCTCCGGGGCGGCCGGGCGGGCCTTGGCCTCCACCGGCTTCTCCTCGTGGTTCGGGAACATCGACACGCCCGTCAGGGGCAGCTTGCGGGTGGCCAGCAGCTTCGCGCGGGAGGCGTTGAGCTCGTCGAGCTGTGCCGCCACGGTGCCGTTGGCCAGCGCCTTGGCGAAGCCGTCGGCGTCGAGCTGCTGGAACACGGCCCAGGCTGCCTCGCTCAGCTGCGTGGTCGTCGACTCGACGAACCAGGCGCCGCCCGCGGGGTCGTTGACGCGGCCCACGTTGGACTCCTCGGCGAGGAGGAGCTGGGTGTTGCGGGCGATCCGGCGGGAGAACTCCGACGGCAGCCCCCACGCCGCGTCGAACGGCTGGACGGTCAGCACCTCGGCGCCGCCGACGGCCGCCGCGAACGACGACATGGTGCCGCGCAGCAGGTTGACGTAGGCGTCGTCGCGGGAGATCTGGCGCTCGGAGGTGACGGCGTGCTGGATGGCGCCGCGCTTTGCCTCGGCCACGCCGAGCACCTCGCCCACCCGGTGCCACAGGCCGCGCAGGGCCCGCAGGCGCGAGCTCGTCGCGAACTGGTTGGTGGTGGCGGAGACGCGGAACATGATGGCGTCGAACGCCTCGTCGACGGTGAACCCGGCGTCGGTCAGCGCGCGGACGTAGTCGACGCCCACCGCGACGGCGTAGGCCAGTTCGTGCACGTCGCCGGCGCCGGCGTTGTGGTAGACGGTGGCGTCCACCACCACGGGGCGGATGCCCGGGAACGGCTTGGCGAGCTCGACAGCGTCCTTCAGCACGCCGAGGTCCGCGTCGGTGCCGGCGAGTGCGGCGGCGCCGATGGGGTCGACGCCGAAGCTGCCGGTGAACGAGGCGCTGTCCTTGTCGGAGGCCTCGAGGACGGCGGCGAGCGCCTTGGCGGCGTCCAGCTGCTGCGTCCTGGAGGTCAGGTGGACGGGCGCGAGGTCCAGCAGGACGTCGGCGAGCACCGTCGCCAGGTCCTCGGGCTTGACGGCGTCGGGGTCGACGCGCAGGTAGACGGCGGTGCCGCCGCGCTCCAGGTCCTGCAGGATGAAGCGGCGCGTCTCCGCAGCGTCGGGGTCCTCGTGGAGCTGGGCGACGTGCCAGGCGTCCATCTCGCCGGTGCGCACCGTCGTGCCGCGCACGAACGGGGCCACGCCCGGGAAGCCCAGCTCGTCGGCGCCGTCCTCCTTCACGTACAACGGCTTGGTGGTCAGGCCGTCGACGGTGGTGCTGGTCAGGCGCTTGTAGGCCTGCTCGATGGTCAGCTCCGAACCCTCCGGTCGCCTTCGGTTGAGGACCTTCAGGACCTCCTTCTCCCAGTCGGCCCGGGAGGGGGTGTCGAAGTCCGCGGCCAGGCTGAGATCGGCCGCACTGGTGGCTTGATCGCTCATAGCTCTCCGTCTTTCTAGGGGGTGAAACCCACGGTTAAACCCTAGACCAGCGCCAATCCGGCGCACTGGGAGGGGCGGCGATTGCCCGGCCGGGTCGAGGTGGTAGAAAGGGAAGGGACTTTTCCCCTCGCCCCCGTCGGCCGTCTCCCGGCCGCTACCGGCCGCGGTCCGAGCGCACGGGCGGGCGGTCGCCGCGGATGGAGGCCACCATGTCCAGTACCCGGCGGGTGGCGCGCACGTCGTGCGCACGGAACACCGTCGCCCCCTGCCACGCCGAGATCGCCGTGGCCGCCAGGGTGCCCTCGAGCCGCTCGTCGGCGGGCAGGTCGAGGGTTTCGCCGACGAAGTCCTTGCGGGAGATCGCCTGCAGCACCGGATAGCCGAGCTCCACGATGCGGTGGGTGTTGGCCACCAGCGTCAGTGAGTTGAGCGTCGTCTTGCCGAAGTCGAGCGTGGGGTCGATCAGGATGCGCTCCCGAGGCAGGCCGGCGTCCTCGGCCCGCCTCGCGCCGTCCTGCAGGCCGCTGAGGACGTGCTCGACGACGGCGTCGCCGGGGCCGTAGTCGATGTTGGTGGGGTCGGTGCGCGGAGGCAGCCCGCCGGTGTGGGAGATGACGTAGCCGGCGCCGGTCTCCGCGGCGACGTGGACGAGGTCGGCGTCGGCGCCGGCCCACGTGTCGTTGATGAGGTCGACCAGCCCGTTGCAGGCCTGGGCCACCTCGGTGCGCCACGTGTCGAGCGAGGTGAGCACGGGCAGTTCGCGCAGCGCCTCGAGCACGGGCAGCACGCGCTGGATCTCCTCGGTGCCGGTGACCCAGTCCCCCTCCTGGCCCGCGCGGACGCCGCCGATGTCGATGATGTCCACGCCCTCGTCGATCATCTGCCTGGCGCGTTCGACGGCGGCGGTGGCATCGGCGTAGCGGGCGGGGCTGTAGAAGGAGTCGCTGTTGCGGTTGATGATGCCCATGACAGCTGGGCGGGACGCGTCGAAGCGCCGGCCTCCGAGGACGAGCGGCGCGGGCGTGGTGAGCATGTCGCCGAGTCTAGGGGGCAGGTGGTGGTGGTCGCGGGCGTCTTGCGGCCCTTCCCCTCCGCGCGGGGGCGGCTGGGTCAGGGGACGTAGAGGGCGACCGCGGTCATCGGCGCGACGGCAACCTTCACCCTGCCGTCGCGCACCTCGTGGGAGCAGTCGTCGGGGGCGAGCGCATCGCAGTAGGTGCCGTCGGGGAGGTTGGTGGTCAGCTCCGGCTCGATGGCCTTGGTGGAGTTGCCGTTGATGGCGATCAGGCCGAGGCTGCCGCGGTCGAAGGCGACGGCGTAGCCCTCCTGCCACACGTTCTGCGGCTCGGCGTCTCCGACGACCGCGGCCCACTGCGCCAACCCGGCGTAGGCGCGGTGCTGGCACAGCCAGGTGCCGGGCTCGGGGTACTCGATGGCTCCGGGCTCGGCGCAGTCGACTGGGGTGACCACGCCGTCGGCCTGCGGCGCGCCGGCGTCGGGGTCGCTGAACGCGTAGCCGCCGTACAGCACGGGCGTGCCGTAGGGGACGGCGAGCAGGAGGACGTTGGCCAGGTGGTACTTGTCCGGGTCCTTGTAGGACAGGGTCTGGCGGTTGCGTTCGGTGTCGTGGTTGGTGACGAAGGTGTAGGCCTGTTCGGACGGCACGTCGCCGTCGACCAGGTCGAGGGCGCGGTACACGGCGCCGCCGGGCACGATGCCCGAGACGTCCTTGGCGAACTGGAACGCGAACACCGACCCGGCGTCGAGGTAGTCCTCGGGCTGGACGGGTTCGCCGGAGCCGCGGATGACCTCCGAGATGATCAGCGGGTCGCCGTCGACCTGCTCGACGATCGCCTGCACGTCGGAGGCACGCATGTGCTTGGCGGCGTCGATGCGGAAGCCGTCCACGCCCAAGCCGACGAGGTCGTCCAGGTAGGCGACGATCTTCTCCCGGACGGCAGCGTCCTCCGTGCGGAGGTCGGCCAGGTTGCTGAGTTCGCACTCCTGGATCTGCTGCTGGTCCAGGTAGTTCTCGATGTCGCCGGAAGCGGTGTCGCAGTGGTGGAAGTCGGCGTCCGCGTAGAGGCCGGGGTAGTCGTAATGCGTGAACGCGCTACCCGCCACCCCGGTGCCCCCGTCGATGCCGGCCATGTGGTTGATGACCGCGTCGGCCACCACCTCGACGCCGGCGTCGTGGCAGGCGGCCACCATCTGCTGGAACCCGGCCCGCGTGCCCAGCTTGGACTCGAGCTGGTAGCTGACCGGCTGGTAGGACGTCCACCACTGGTCACCCTGGATATGTTCCTGCGCGGGGGAGAGGAGCACGAAGGCGAACTGGTTGGGGCCGAGGACCTCGGTGCATTCCCGGGCGACGGAGGCCCAGGGCCACTGGAACAGCTGGACGCCGACGTGCGGCGTGGCGTTCGGCGCCTCAGGGCTGGGGGTGCCCTGCCGGTCGGGTGCCTCTGCCGCCGGGGAGCAGGCGGCCAGCGCGAGGACGGCAGTGACCACGATGCCCAGTACGCGTCTCATGGGGCCGATTCTGCCCGAGGCCCGAATATATCGCTGCCCCGGAAGGCCATCGATGTGGATAATCCACATCGGGGGTCGTCCCCAGGTAGGGATAAATTCCCGAGGCCCGGGTTGCAGGCGGTTGTCCGGTCCGCAAGGGGGCAGGGCAGGGGGCCTAGGATGCGGGGGTGACGCAGATGCCCGCCCCCACCACCCGTTACGCCGCGGTGCAGGCCAGCTACTGGAGCGCCTTCTGCATGATCATCCTCTTCGCCAGCGCCTACCTGCTCGACGCCGGGCTGAGCAACGGGCAGGTCGGCGCGGTCATCGCGTGCGGCGGCGGCCTGTCGGCCGTCCTCCAGCCGGTGGTCGCCGGTGCGGCGGACCGCTCCCGTCGGGTGCCGCTGCGCGTCTGGGCCGGGTGGGTGGGCATGCTCATCCTCGTGGTCGCGGCCATCCTCGTCGTGCCCGGGCTGCACTGGCTGCTGACCGCCGTGTTCTTCGGCCTCATGATCCTGAGCATCCAGCTGCTGCAACCGCTGGTCAACGCGCTCGGCATGGGCGCGGCGGCGCGCGGCATCCCGCTGAACTTCGGCATCGCACGCGCCGCGGGCTCCGCCACGTTCGCGCTGGTCTCGGTGGTGGCCGGCTGGGTGGTGGCCAGCGCCGGCACCGTGATGGTGCCGCTGCTGGTGATCGCCTTCCAGGCGCTGTTCCTGGTGGCCACCCTGACGTTCGTCAGCCGTGGCCCCGCCACCGTCGTCGCGACCGGCGCGGAGCACGACCTCGAGCCGCCGTCGGAGCCGATGACCCCGGCGCGGTGGCGGCGCTTCTTCGCGCTGCTGGCGGGGATCACGCTGAGCATGACGTCGCACGCGATGATCAACAACTACATGCTGCAGATCATGCGCCACCACGGCGGCGACACTGGGGAGATGGGCACGGCCATCATGATCGCGGCAATCACCGAACTGCCGGTCATGGTGCTGTGGAGCAGGGTGGTCGCCCGCTGGACCCCAGGGCGCCTGCTTCAGGTGGCGGGCGTGTTCTTCACCGTGAAGACGGGCGCCACGTGGCTCGCCGCCGGGGTGGTGGGGGTGTACGCGGCACAGGTGCTGCAGACGCTGGCGTTCGCGGTGATGGTGATGGCCTCGGTGTACTACGTGGAGCGCATCCTGCCCGCCCGCGACCGCACCCGCGGCCAGGCCTTCATGACGATGACCTCGTCGGGCGGCTCGGTGCTCGGGTCGCTGACCGCCGGCGTCCTGCTCGACGCCACCAGCGTGCCGGCCATGCTGCTCGTGGGCACCCTCATCGCGGCGGTGGGTGCCGTGTTGACGGTGGTCGCCGTCGAGTCCCGGATCTAATTTCGATCGGCCGCGGTTGCCCGCGGCGTGTGTGAGGCGTCAGCTGCCGCTTGGTGCGGTGGGGCCGTCGGTCACCTCGGTCGGCGTGGCCTGGAACTGCATCAGCCGCTCGTTGACCGAGGCGAGGACCTCCGCCGTCTCGGCGTTGAGGGCCTTCATCGCACGGCGGCGGGCCTTGCCGGAGTTCGCGTTCCACGCCAGTTCGCCGCGCATCCGCAGCGCCTGGGCCTGACGGCGCCAACCGTTCGGCTCGACGGCCTGCGGGAACGTCTCCTCGACCGCCTCCGCGGCCACGTCGATGGCGTTCAGCTTGGCCTCGAAGCGGAGCTTCGGGTTCTCCGAGTTCGTCGCCTCCTTCAACTTGGCCACGGCGCCGTCGATGCTCTCCGAGATTTGTGGGTTGTCACGCAGCGCACCCAGCAGCGCCGTGGTGGCCGCGATGACACCGGAAGCCGTGGTCAGGATGAGGCGGATCTTGCTCATGGAGACATTTTACGGGCCAGCGGAAGCACTTCGGGGTCCGCGAACCATGGGCCCACGGACCAGCCCGGAAGTACGCTTGGCGGATGCCGAACACGCAGCCAGAGCCCGAGGACATCGGGCGTGACGAGGAGCCGGAGCACAAGCGGCTCGACCGGCACTGGAACGAACTGCTCCAGGAACTGCGGGTCACCCAGGGCGGCGTGCAGATCCTCGCCGGTCTGTTGTACACGCTGCCCTTCCAGGCGCGGTTCGAGGCCGTCGACATGGCGCAACGTTGGGTCTACCTCGGCGCGGTCTCTGCCGCGACGCTGAGCGCGGCGCTGCTGATCGCGCCGGTGGCGTTCCATCGGGTGCTGTTCCGCCGTCGGCTGCGCCCCGAACTGATCCGCGCCTCAGCCCTGGTGACCAAGCTGGGCCTGGCGCTCCTGGCGCTGTCGTTGGCGCTGGTCGTGGCGTTGGTGTTCAGCGTCGTGGCGGGCTGGGACGCGGCGTTCATCAGTGCGGCCGTCGCCGGGGCGTTCTTCGTCGTGGTGTGGCTGATGCTGCCGCTGAGGTGGGCCTCGGGCTACCCGGAACACGAGGACGAGGCGACCGTTTAGGGAGCGGTTTCCTGAGCCGCGAGCTCTGCGAGCGGTCGAAGGACGGCTGGCGTGTCGTTGGGCTGGTTGTCGTGTTTGGGGCCCTTCGACCGGGCGCGGGGCGCCCGGCTCAGGGACCGGCGACGCTAGGCGAGCACCGTCTGGTCGTAGGAGTACATGGACGCGCGGTACACGTGCATCCCGAACTCGACGGCGCGGTGCTGCTCGTCATAGGCCGTGCGCTGCATCGTCAGCAGCGCGCTGCCGGCGGGCTCGTTGAGGAGCCGACCCTCCTCGGCGGTGGCCAGCCGGGCGCCGATCTGCTGGTAACCCACGGACACCTTGATGTCGCGCTCGCGGAGGCAGGCGTAGAAGCCCTTGTCCGCCAGATCCTCGCGGGTGGGGGCGATGGCGGCCGGCAGCCAGTTCTGCATCAGGGCCAGGGGCTCGTCGCGCAGCATCCGCAGCCGCTTGAAGTAGACGACGTCCGTCCCCACCTCGAGGTTCAACGCCGCGGCGATGCCCGGCGTGGCGGGCTCCTGCAGCCATTCCAGGACTGTGGTGGTCGGGTCGACGCCCGACTTCTCCAAGTCGTCGTTGAGGGAACTGAGCGACATGGGCCGGTGCACCCGCATCGGCGTGACCTGCGTGCCGGCCCCCCGCCGCCTGACGATGAGCCCCCCGGTTGGTGAGCGTCTCCATCGCGCGGCGGGCCGTGGGCCGGGACACGCGCAGGCGGGCAGCCATCGAGACCTCGTCCTCGAGGCGGGTGCCGGGGGCGATGTCGCCCGACTCGATGAGATGTGCCAAGGGCTCGGCGATCTGCGCGTGGAGCGGCACGGCGCTCTCGCGGTCGATCGTAATGTCCACTACATATGGCTTTGTGTTAGGCATGGTGCTGATGACCCAACTTCCGTGTTTCCCCTAGGCAGCCCGCCGTTGGGCTGATCGTGCACCATTCTAGAAGCAATAACGTTTTCAGGGCAGCCAGAATGTGCTGAGCAATTGTCCATGGACAAAGACGCTGTCCAAAACGACCGGGGAGTCGCTGGAGTGGGGCTCAGTTGGACGTGGCCCCGACGGTGAAGTCGCCCCAACGCTCGATCCTCCAGCCGCCCTCCGACGATCCGTTGAGCACGATCCACTGGGTGTTCTTGAGCGGCGGGGCGTTGTCGAAGCCGATCTCCGGGTCCTGCCAGATGGCCCACACCCGCAGCGCCGCACCGTGGCTGACCAGCGCGACGTGCTCGTCGCCGGCCTGCTCCATGGCGGCGACCGCGTTGCTGAAGCGGGTCATGAACTCGCGTGCCGTCTCGCCGCCCTCGAGGCCGATGTCCTGGTTCTCGGGGTGCCAGGTGTTGAGGATGCCGACGTAGTTGGTCCAGTCGGTGCTCATCTCCTCGACGCCGGCGGCGATCTCTTGGATGCCGTCGACGATGATGGGCTCCAGCCCGCGCGACTTCGCCAGCGGAGCGGCCGTCTGTTGCGCGCGGATCAGGGTGGAGGCGTACAGCACGTCGATCCGCTCGTCGGCGATCGCCTCGACGAGGGCTTCGGCCTGCGCGAGCCCCGTCTGGTTCAACGGTGCCCCCGGGTGGGCGGTGTCGAGCTGGCGGTTGACGTTGGAGTCTGTCTCCCCGTGACGGATCAGGATCAGGCGCATGTGAGGCAGCCTATCCTCACGGCAGACGGGGCACGCCGCCGCGTAGGCCAGTCGAGGTGAGGATGGTGTCGGGCTGGCCGCCGCTGTGGGTGATGTGGTGCTCGTCGTGCACCGTGAGCTGGGTGCGGTGGTGGCGCAGCGCCTCCAGGACGCGCGGGCGGTAGCGCTCCAACTCGACCCACACGTCTGCCTTCGCCCGGTCAGGGGTGAGCGAGGCGTACGGGATGCCGACCTCCGCGGCCGCGGCCCTGGTGAGGTGGTGCAGCCGCACGTGGTCGGGGTGGCCGTAGCCGCCGTCGTCGTCGTAGCTGACGGCGAGGTCGGCGTGCGTGCGGCGGAGGAACGCCGCGATGTCGGCGACGGCCTCCGCATCGTCGGCGGCGAAGAGCGAGCGTTCGTCGGAGGAGTCCGCCGGGCCCGCCACGTGTTCCGTGACCCACTGCATGCCGGAGTCCAGGTAGCGCCGCGGCTCCCGCCCCGCCGCGCGGGCGGGCGGCATGCCCAGGTAGGCGTGGACGGCGACCCCGAGGGAGTCGACGGCGCCGGCCAGTTCGGCCTCGCGGCGGCGCTCCAGCTCGGCCGTGCCCGCCAAGCCGGACAGCGGGCCGGGGACGACCTCACCCATCTCGCCGCGGGTCGCGGTGAGCAGCGACACCGTGACGCCCTCCTCGGCCAGGTGCGCGATGAGCGCCCCCGAGGCCAGGGTCTCGTCGTCGGGGTGCGCATGCACGAACGCCACCCGCTGCACCCGGCCCTTCGCCAGCGCGCGCCGGTAGTTCTCGACGGTGTGCTGGGCCGCGTGCGCCCACGTCATGCGCTCGGCGCGCTCGCGGCCCGTGCGGCCGAGTTCCTCGCGCCGGGCCGGGTCGCGCAGGAGGGGGAGGAGTTGCGCGGCCCAGTCGTGCGGGTTGTGCGTGGGGACCAGCAGGCCGGTGTGGGTGTTGCAGATGGCCTCCGTGAGGCCGCCGGCGGCCGCTGCCAGCACGGGCACCCCGGACGCGGAGGCCTCGAGCGCCACCAGCCCGAACGTCTCCGAATGTGACGGCACCAGCAGCACCGACGCGTGGCGCATGAGCTGCGCGAAGGACTCGCGGTCCTGGCCGGGCAGGAAGGTGACCCTGTCCTGGAGGCCCATCTCCTCCACCAGCCCGTGCAGCTCCGCCTCGTAGGCGGCGAAGTCCTCGGACACCTGGCCCACGACGACGAGGCTGGGCCGTTCGGCCGCGGGCAGGAGGGCGAGCGTGCGCAGCGCGACGTCGGGTGCCTTCAACGGCTGGAGGCGGGCGGCGAACAGCAGGTAGCCGGGCTCGACGGCGGGGCTGGGCGTCCACGCCTCGCCGGGCGCGGCAGGGTGGAAGAGGTCGACGTCGACGCCGGGCTGCACGATCGCGACGCGCTCGGGGTCGGCCTGGCAGCGGCCGATCACGACAGCCGCCTCGTGGTGCGACACGGCCAGGATGAGGTCTGACTCGCGCGCGCAGTGGATCTCGCCGTCGAGCCGAGCAGGCGACTCCGGCGGCTCGCCGTCGCGCAGCGGCGAGTTCGGGTGTGCCGCGACGGAGTGGTAGGTCATGACGTGCGGGATGCCGGCCGCGCGGGCAAGGGGGATCGCGGCAACGCCGGACATCCAGTGGTGGGAGTGCACCAGGTCGAAGTCATCGAGGCTGCCGAGGTTGGCGCGGAACTCGTCGATGTACTGGTCGATCCCGCTCTTGGGCAGCGGCCGCGCCGGCCCGGCGGCGACGTGGTGCAGGACGATACCGTCGTCGAGCGTGGTGGTGTCGGGCTGGTCCGGCGAGGACCGGCGGGTGAAGAACTCGACCTCCACCCCGGAGGCCCTCTGCAGGGCGGTGGCGAGGGCGCGGATGAGCACGTTCATCCCCCCGGCGTCGGCGGTGCCCGCCCGTTCGGCCGGTGAGGTGTGCATGGAGATGAACGCGACGCGCATGCCAGTGAGCTTATCGGGGCGCGCCCCCGTTACCGGCGTCAGCGCTGGACGCGGGCGTTGCCCTCCCAGATCGACCAGACCTGTGCCTCGTCGGCGGGGGAGCCGAAGTCGTTGGTCGACGTGGCGGCCAGCGCCCCCGTCGCCCATCCGAACTGCATGCTCTTCTCGGCCGGCCAGCCGCTCAGCAGGCCGTAGAGGACGCCGCCGATCGATCCGTCGCCGCCACCGATGCGGTCGAGGACGTCGATGTCGCGCAGTTGGGCGACGTGGAAGTGGCCCTCGCCCCACAGGATCATGCCCCAGCGGTGGTGGTTGGCGGAGACGACCTCGCGCAGCGACGTGCCGATGTACGACGCATCGGGGTAGCGCTCGGAGATACGGGCGATCATGGCCTTGAAGCTGCCGATCTCGTCGTCGATGTCCTCGCCTCCGGCCTCCGGCCCCGGGATGCCGAGGCAGAGCTGGAAGTCTTCCTCATTGCCGTAGAGGATGTCGCAGAGCTGGGCGATCTCGTGGAACGCGGCGTGCAGCTCGTCCTCGCGGCCCTTCCAGAAGGAGGCCCGGAAGTTGAGGTCGAAGCTGATCGCGGTGCCATGCTGCTTCGCCGTGCGGGCCAGCTCGACGCAGAACTGCGAGGTCTTCGGCGACAGGGCCGCGACCAGGCCGGACAGGTGCAGGATCTTCACGCCCTCGTCGGCGAAGAGCTTGTCGAGGTCGTAGTCGGCGATGTCGAGGTCAAGGCCCACCTCGCCGGCGCGGTCGTTCCACACGCGGGGCGCGCGGCCGCCGTAGCCGGAGTCGGCGATGTTGAACTGGTGGCGGTGGCCCCACGCGTCGCCCTGAGGCACGGCCGGCCCCTCGTAGGCCATGCCGCGGGCCCTGAGGTCGGCGCGGATGAACGCCGAGATCGGCGAGCCGTCGACGAAGCGCGTGAGCACCTTGACCGGCATGCCCAGGTGCGACGGCACGGACGCGACGTTGGTCTCGGCCGAGGTGGCCGTCATCAGGAAGCGGTTCGAGCTGTGCACCGGCTGCCGGTTCTCCGGCGTGATGCGCACGCCCATGGAGGTGGGAACGACGAGTGCCCAGGTGGCGTCTTCCCGCAGCTGCATGTCAGGCCTCGACTTCCTTGCGGTCCTCGGTGGCCCACAGCACGTGGAAGCTGCCCTCGGAGTCGACGCGCTTGTAGGTGTGGGCGCCGAAGTAGTCACGCTGGCCCTGGATCAGCGCAGCGGGCAGGCGGTCACTGCGCACGCCGTCGTAGTAGGACAGCGAAGACGAGAACACGGGGGCAGGCACGCCGTGCAGCGCTGAAAGACTGACGACCCTGCGCCACGACGGCAGCGCGGCGACGACCTTGTGGTGGAAGTAGGAGTCGCCGATGAGCAGCGGAAGGTCGGCGTTTGCCTCGTAGGCGCGGGTCACCTCGCCGAGGAAGCGGGCGCGGATGATGCAGCCGGCGCGCCAGATGCGGGCCATGTCGCCCAGGCTGATGTCCCAGCCGTATTCGGCGGCCGCGGCCTGGATGAGGTTGAAGCCCTGGCTGTAGGCCACGAGCTTGGAGGCGTACAGGGCCTGGCGGACGTCCTCGATGAAGGCGTCGCGGTCCTGGACGTCCCAGTCGGCGGCCTCGGCCGCGAACTCGCGGGCGCCCTCGCGTTGCACCGGCGACGACGACAGGCCACGCGCGAACGTCGCCTCGCCGATGCCGGTGACCGGCACGCCGAGCGTCAACGCCGTTTGGGTGGTCCAGGCGCCGGTGCCCTTCTGGCCGGCGGCGTCCACGATCACGTCGACGAGCGGCTTGCCGCTGCGGGCGTCGACCCGACGCAGCACCTCGACGGAGACCTCCATGAGGTAGGAGTCGAGGTCGCCCTCGTTCCACTCGGCGAAGATGTCGGCGATCTCGGCAGGCGTCAGGCCCAGCGCGCGGCGGAGGAGGTCGTAGGCTTCGCCGATCACCTGCATGTCGGCGTACTCGATGCCGTTGTGGACCATCTTGACGAAGTGGCCGGCGCCGTCGGCGCCCACGTGCGTGCAGCAGGGTTCGCCGTCGACGTGCGCGGAGATCGACTCCAGCATGGGCCCCAGACGCTTGTAGGACTCGACGGAGCCGCCGGGCATGATCGACGGGCCGAGGAGGGCGCCCTCCTCGCCCCCGGAGACGCCGCACCCGACGAAGTGCAGGCCGCGCTCGCGCAAGGCAGCCTCGCGACGGCGGGTGTCGGAGAACAGTGCGTTGCCGCAGTCGACGATGATGTCGCCCTCGTCCATGCGCGAGGCGAGCTCCTCGATGACGGCGTCGGTGGCTGCCCCGGCCTGGACCATGATGATCGCGACGCGGGGTGAGCTCAGCGAGGCGACGAAGTCGTCCATCGACCCGGCGGGGATGAAGGTGCCCTCCTCGCCGTGCTCGGCCACGACGGCCTCGGTGCGGGAGGCGGTGCGGTTGTGGATTGCCACCTTGTGGCCGTGACGTGCGAGGTTGCGGGCCAGGTTCTTGCCCATGACGCCCATGCCGGTGACGCCGATGTCTGCGCTGGACGGGGTGGGGGTGGCGAGTGCCATCGCGTGCTCCTTCAAGGGGTCGGGTGGCTCCAGTATGTCGCGGTCGATGGTTTGGGCCCAACGGTGGCCGTGCGGAATCTCGCATCCGCCCGGGGCGACAACCCTGAGCGAACCCCGAGGAAATGCGACTTAGGTTGGGGGCCGAACAAGACGTTGGCCGGATGCCCGGGGCGCGACACGTGATCGAGGATGGACGCATGACGACTCTTGAAGCCTCGGGCATGCACACTGATCAGGGGAGCATTGTCCCGACACAAGGGGAGGCCATGGACGAGCCGCTGGAGCATGAAGATGTCACGGCACCGGCCGACCCCGCACATGCCCGGCACCTGAAGACGATCTTCCACGCCATGACGCTGCTGGGGCTGGCCGGGGTGGCCACGCTGGTGGTGCTGGGCTTCACCAGCGGCGTCCTCACGTCGGTGGCCTCGTTGCGGGAGTTCGTCGACGGCTTCGGCGTGCTCGCCCCGCTGGCGTTCATCGCCGCCGGCTCGCTGGAGTCGGTGTTCCCGGTCATCCCCGGTTCCGGCACCATCATCTCCGCGCCGATCATCTTCGGCCACGTCGAGGGGACGATCTACGCGTACCTCGCCACCGTGCTGGGGTCGATCGTGGTGTTCTTCATCTCGCGGCACGTGGGCCGCGACCTCGCCTTCGCCCGGTTCTCGGAACGCACGCTGGCGCGCTACGGGAAATTGCTGGACCATCCAAAATTCACCAAGTATTTTGCGATCGCGATTGCACTCCCGTTGGCCCCGGACGACGTACTGTGTTACTTGGCCGGGCTCACCGCGATGCGGTGGCGCACGTACCTGTTGATCATTGTCCTGTGCAAGCCGTGGGGAGTGCTGTTGTACACAACTGGCGTGATGGCCATCCTGAGGGCGGTGTTCCCATGGCTGGGACTCTGATGACCACGACGGAGGCGCGCCCCCTCGGTGGGCTGCGCGTGTGCCTGTACTCGGGCGCGGGCAAGCTGATGGAGCGCAGCGGCGTGGGGTCCGCGATGCGGCACCAGGCAAAGATGTTGCGCAACCTGGGCTCCCAGTTGGTGAAGCTGTGGAAGCGTCCCGACATCGTGCAGCTCAACACGATCTTCCCCGACTCGGTGCTCGTGGGCCTCATGGCCAAGGCGCTGGGCATCCCCGTCGTCGTGTTCGCACACTCCACGCGTGAGGACTTCGAGCAGTCCTGGGTGGGTGCCCGCACGTTCGCGCCCCTGTTCGAGAAGTGGCTGGGCGTCGTGTACCGGCGTGGCGACGTCGTCGTCACCCCCACCCCCTACTCCCGCGGCATCATCGAGAACTACCGCATCACCGCCCCCATCCGGGTGCTCACCAATGGCGTCGACACGCGCTTCTTCTCCGGTGGGGACGAGGCGAGGGGCCGGTTCCGCCGCAAGCACGGCATCGCGTCGGACCGTCGCGTGGTGCTGAGCGTGGGGCACCTCATGGTGCGCAAGGGCATCCTCGAGTACGTCGACCTGGCGCGCTCCATGCCGGATGTCGACTTCTTCTGGGCCGGTACCGCGCCCAACGCGGCCATGACCCCCGACGTGCGGGCCGCGCTGGCGAACACGCCGGCCAACCTGCACCTCCTGGGCCACATCCCGCCTGACGAGGTGCGCGACGCCTACGCCGGCGCAGACCTGTTCTGCTTCATGTCGCACGAGGAGACGCAGGGCATCGTGGTGCTCGAGGCGCTGTCCAGCGGCGTGCCGGTGCTGGTGCGCGACATCCCGGTGTACGACGGCTGGCTCCACGAGGTGGCCGTGCACCGGGCCGCCACCACCGAGGAGTTCGAGGCCTCGGCCCGGGCGATCCTCTCCGGCGAGGCGCCAGACCTGACGGAGGCGGGCCGACTCCTGGCCGCGCAGCACGACCTCCTCGAGGTGTCGACCGACCTCGCGGCCGTGCACCGCGACCTGCTCGCGCGGCACGCGGGCCACCGTCGCGCCATCGAGGCCTGAGCCCCGCGCGGGCGGGGCCCTCGGTAATAGGCTGGGGGCGACAAGCCCGCCGGCGGTGCGGGCGGCGAAGGAGCACCCATGAAGAAGTTCACCCTCGGCACGACGGACCTGGAGGTCCCCGCCGTCGTCACCGGCGTCATGCGCATCCAGGACAAGACGGACGACGAGGTACGCGCGCTGTACACCGCCTCCCGGGAGGCGGGGATCAACTTCTTCGACCACGCCGACATCTACGGCTCGGCGCCCTACCACGGGTGCGAGAAGCGGTTCTCGGAGGCGCTGCGGTTGTCGCCGTCGGAGCGGGGCGAAATCATCCTGCAGACGAAGGCCGGCATCAACAAGGACGGCCCGTTCTTCGACTTCTCCTACGGGCACCTCGTGCGCCAGGTCGACGACTCGCTCAAGGCGCTGGACACCGACTACATCGACGTGTTCCTGCTGCACCGGCCCGATGCGCTGGTCGAGCCGGAGGAGGTGGCACGGGCGCTCGACGAGGTGGTCACCGCCGGCAAGGTGCGCCACGTGGGCGTCTCCAACCACACGCCGAACCAGGTCGAGCTGCTGCGCCGCTACGTGCGCCAGCCCTTCGTCGCGAACCAGCTGCAGTTGTCGATCACGCATGCGCCGATCGTCGCGCAGGGCGTGGCCGCCAACATGGTGGACGTGAAGCAGTCGCCCAGCCTGGACCTGGGCATCCTCGACTACTGCCGCCTGCACGACATCACCGTGCAGGCGTGGTCTCCGTTCCAGGCCGCGTTCTTCAACGGCGTGTTCCTCGGCAGCCCCGAGTACCCCGAGCTCAACGAGGTGATCGACCGCCTGGCCGCGAAGTACGGCGTCGCGCCGGAGGGGATCGCGACGGCGTGGATCACGCGCCACCCGGCCAACATCCAGGTGGTGCTCGGCACGACGACCCCCGAGCGGGTCACGAAGGCGGCCGCAGGGGCCGACGTCGAACTGACGCGTCCCGAGTGGTACGAACTGTTCAGGGCCGCGGGCTACCTCGTCCCCTGACAGCCCAGCTACCCCCGCCCCCTCGTTTTGTGCGTCGCGGGCGGGGGATGCTAATGTTTGTCGTCGGGTCGCAAGGCCCAATGCGCGCGTGGCGGAATGGCAGACGCGCCGGCTTCAGGTGCCGGTGCCCGCAAGGGCGTGGAGGTTCAACTCCTCTCGCGCGCACCACCGGACTCCGGCCCAGGTTCTCCTGGGCCGGAGTTCTGTTGTATGGGGGACCGGGCACGGCGGCTCAGGACGGGGCCTTGACGGGCGTCTGCACCGAGAGCAGGATCAGCCCATGGTGCACGGCTCGGGGCCCCGTCCCGCCAACTCGCTCCACCGCCGGGGCGGTGGGGAGCGCCTGAGCGGGGCTGATGCCTCCAACATCGAGATCGACTCGCCGCAGCAGGTCAACGTCTTCCTCCTCGCCGGGCTACTCGGCATCGGCGGCTTCGTCATGCCCGGTGGCATCGACATGGCGACGCTGAGGGCCGCGCTGGCCGCGCGGCTCGCCGGACCCGTCGAGGGTTCCACCCTCGTGCGGTTCGCCCAGCGCGTGGAGCGGGAGGTGCGGTCGCTGGTGTGGCGCGACTGCTGGCTCGACCTGCAGTGGCACGTGCGACTCACCGACCCGGTGGACGGCTGCGGGGGCTTCGAGGACATGGTCGCGACGCTCATGACCAGACCACTCCCGATGGACCGTCCGCGGTGGGAGATGCTGGTGGTGCCGGGCGCAGGTCCGGAGGGCCCGGGCGTCGTGCTGCGCGTGCACCACAGCGTGGTCGACGGCGTGGCCGGGGTGCGTCTGGCGCAGGACCTGTTCGGGGAGGAGCCGCCGTCGAGGGCCACTTCGCCGGAGGCGGTCACTGCACCGCGCCGGCCGTGGGTCGTGCGGCTGCGTCACGCGTCCCGGGGCGCCAGGAGGGTGGGGGCGGTGTTCAGGGCGAGCGTGCCGCGCACGGCACTGCTCGGGCCCATCGGGCCGCGCCGCGGCGTGGTGTTCGCCGACGTCGAGGTTGCGGCGCTGGCGGCCGCCGCCAAGTGCGTGGGCGGCACCGTCAACGATGCGCTGCTCGCGGCGGTGGCGGGTGCCGCGGAGGCGGCGTTGCGCGCCGACGGACGAGACGTGCCACTCGTGCTGCCCGCCAGCGTGCCGGTGGCGCTACCGGACCGGGGAAGGTCCGGCAACGCCGTCGGGGTCATGATGGTGCCGCTGCGCACGGGTGTCGCTGACGTGATGGAGAGGCTTGCCGCGATCGCCGTGGTGACCGGTGCTGCGAAGACGGCGGCTCGCGCACAGGGAACGTTCGAGCTGACGCGCAGCCGTTGGGGATCGCGGCTGTTCGCCCGGCTCGCGCGCCACCAGCGCTTCATCGCCCTGTTCGCGACGAACGTGCGGGGGCCGGAGCGGCCGCTGTCAGTGGCCGGTGCGCCCCTCATCATGGCGTGGCCCGTCGCTCCCATCCAGGGCAACGTACGGTTGGGCTTCGCGGCCATGTCCTACGCCGGTCGCCTGGGCGTGGCAGTCCACGGCGACGCGGAACACGTCCGGGTCGACGCCGCAGGCCACGCCCTGAGCCAGGAGCTCAGCGCGCTCGCCGCGGGAGGTACCGCACGAGCGCCACGGCGCTGAGGATGACGATGACCGAGACCATGACGGCGGGGGGTAGCGTGCCCGGGAATCCCGCCGTCGCGATCAGCACCATGGCAGCGACGATGCTGCTGCCCATCAGCACGGAGAACGCCAGCCACGGGCCGAGCCAGAACAGGCCGGCGGCCCGGTCGCGCACGGCCAACGCGCCGGTGACGATGAAGGCCGGGAGGACCATGGAGAGGTCGATGACGTGGATGGGGTTCACCACGAGCCCTGCCTCTCCCAGGCTGGCCGGCGCCCCGCCGGAGGCCAGCGCCGGGACGAGCTCCGACAGCCACCGCAGGGCGAAGAGGACGCCGGTGCCCAGCAGCGTCCAGGCCGCCAGCCGCCTGCGGCCGCCGTCGGGGAATCCAGTTTCCGTGCGGCGCAGGCCGCCGATGCAGTGGATGATGGCGTAACCGCTGAGGCCCAGGACGGCGACGTAGACCAGGAACAGGCCGTTGAAGTGCACCGCCATCGCGTACACGAGGTAGGCATAGACGAGGTACAGGAGCGTGCCCAGCCAGATCAGGCCCGCGCGGGGTGTGCCCCGTCGGTGCAGGATGGCCGAAGCGAGCAGCACGACCACCGCGACGAGGTTCCCAATGTCCTGGCCCTTGGCCTGCAGCGTCCAGTTCACCGTCTCCTGGGCGTACACGGCGGGCACCGTCAGCCCGACGCCGCTGGCGATGGTCACGAGGGCAGCGATGGGGACGGACCAAGCGAGCGCTGCCGTCGTGGGGCGTGTCTTCAACACGGGGCAACATTACTACGCAAGGTAGTAGTAAGTGCGGTGTGAAAGAACTTTCCGGAGCCTGGCGAAGAACCCAGCGATGGGGCGCCCCGGGTGCGAGAATCGGACGAAGGGGCGTGACGAACAGCCCGCTGGCTTGGGGAGGCCGACATGGTCGTCGCAGTTCTGCTCTGCCTGGCTGCAGTGGCCGGCATCGTGACAGGCGTCTCGCGACGCAAGACGTCGATGGTCATCGTGTCGACCGTGCTGCTGATCCTCGTGATCGCCGGCTGGGTCTACTTCTACCAGCACCCCTACTGACGATCAGCCGAGTGGGCCCAGCAGGAAGGTCTCGAGGGTCGCCTTCGCGACGTCGGTCTGCGCATGCTGGCCAGTGAACTGTGCCGTCGCGTCGGTGCCGCACAGCGCGATGATCCGGTCCGGGCCGCCGGGGTGTTGGGGGATCCACTCCGTCACGTCGTAGACGTTGCCGTTGATCGCCACCCAGCAGTCCTCGGGTGTGTCGTGGGCCTCGACGTCGGCCATGGTGTAGCCGGCCGGGGTCGGCGTGGTCGCCTCGCTGGTCACCCCGCCAGCGGTGGGAGTGGGGCTGGCGTCCGTGCTGCCCGTGGACGGCTCGGTCGGCTCAGGCGCGGTCGGCTCAGGCGTGGCCGTCTGGCGCTCGACGACAGAGGTCGCGCCCTCCACGCCGGACCAGGCCGCCGTCGCGCCGGAATGGCCGGTGAGGGTGATCAGCACCAGCACCACCAGGGCAAGGGCCGAAACCACCCAGCCGAACACGCCCCGCTCCGACGCCGGGTCCGCCCTGCGGACCCGCCACAGCCAGATTCCACCCACCACCAGCAGCACGACGGCGGCCAGCGTCGTCCACATCCCCAGCTCCGAGTGCTGCACGGGAAGGCCGACCTTCGCCGCTAGGTCGTCGCCGGTCGCCCAGGCGCCGACCGCGCCGAGCGCCCCGAGCGCGAGCACCCCCAGCACGACGATGGCGAACCGGGGTCGCCACGCCGGCTTCAGCGTGAGCGCGAAGATGCCGAGCGCCGACAGCGGCAGCAGGACCACCGGCAGGTGCACGAACAGCGGATGGGCCGGCAGCCCGAGGATGTCTTCCAGCATGGGATGAGACTAGATGTCGCGAAGGGCAGAGCAGAAGGTGTGACAACTGTGCGTTCGCTGTGAGAGGGACACGAAGGATCCCTGAGCCGGGCGCCCGGCGCCCGGTCGATGGGCGCTGGGCGTTGTGTCAGGGTTGTGTGTCAGCTCGCCGGTCCTTCGACCGCTCGTAGGACTCGCGGCTCAGGAAACGGCGTTCCCTGAGCCGGGCGCCCGGCGCCCGGTCGATGGGCGCTGGGCGTTGGCGCGGGGTTGTGTGTCAGCTCGCCGGTCCTTCGACCGCTCGTAGGACTCGCGACTCAGGAAACGGCGTTCCCTGAGCCGGGCGCCCAGCGCCCGGTCGATGGGCGCTGGGCGTTGTGTCAGGGTTGTGTGTCAGCTCGCCGGTCCTTCGACCGCTCGTAGGACTCGCGGCTCAGGAAACGGCGTTCCCTGAGCCGGGCGCCCAGCGCCCGGTCGATGGGCGCTGGGCGTTGTGTCAGGGTTGTGTGTCAGCTCGCCGGTCCTTCGACCGCTCGTAGGACTCGCGGCTCAGGAAACGGCGGGTGCTTCGACCGCTCGTAGGACTCGCGGCTCAGGAAACGGCGGGTCCTTCGACCGCTCGTAGGACTCGCGGCTCAGGAAACGCGCACGGGGCGGCCGCTGCGGGCCGACTCCTCGGCTGCCTCGGCCAGCACGAGGGCCTCGATGCCGTCGGCCACCGTCGGCGACACCTCGCCGCCGTCGTTGATCGCGTCGATGAACGACGTCAGCTCGTCGCGGTAGGCGTCGGCGTAGCGCTCGAGGAAGTAGTCGAGGTACGGGTCCTGTGCCGCGCTGAAGTCCTTCTTGTTCACCGTCACCGACGTGGGGCGCAGGTTGTCGACGAACAGCGAGCCGTCCTCGCCGTGGACCTCCATGCGCTGGTCGTAGCCGGCGGCGCAGTGGCGGTTGTTCGTGATCGACGCCACGGCCCCATCGACGCTGCGCAGCACCACGACCGCGCCGTCGAAGTCGCCGGTCTCGGCCAGTTGGGGGATGTTGTTCTGCCCGAAGGCGGTGACCTCCGCGATGTCGCCCATGAAGAAGCGGGCCTGGTCGAAGTCGTGGATGGTGCAGTCCTTGAAGATGCCGCCCGACGACGCGATGTAGCTCGCCGGGGGAGCGGCTGGGTCGCGCGACTGGATGGTCATCTGCTCCACGCGCCCGATCTCGCCGGCCGCCACCAGGTCGCGGGCCTTCTTGATCGACGGGTCGTAGCGCCGCTGGAAGCCCACCATGACCGGCTTGTGTTCGAACCCGGCCAGCTCGGACTCGAGCTCGCGGGCCTCCGCCACCGACGAGGCGACGGGCTTCTCACACAGCACCGCCTTGCCCGCGCGGGCAGCGGCGAGCACCTGCTCGGCGTGCAGCGGGGTGGGGGAGCCGATGATCACGGCGTCGACCTCGGGGTCGGCGAACACGTCTGCGGCATCCTTCACCGCGCGGGCGCCGTGCGCGGCGGCCAGGTCCTCGGCGGCGGTGCCGAACGGGTCCGAGACCAGCACCAGCTGGGCCCTCGGGTGCGAGGCGATGGCCTGGGCGTGCACCCGGCCGATGCGGCCGGCGCCGATGATCGCCACACGGAGCGTCTTGTCTGTCATGGGTTCCTTCTCAGGGGGCTGGGACGATGATGTCGCGGACGAGCGCGTCGAGGTCGGCGTCGGCTGCGAGGAACTGGCGAAGCGTCTTGCGGGTGGGGCCGAAGTCCTGGAACTCCTCCGCCGTCATCCCGTCGACCTCGTAGGCGCGGCGGAAGTCCTCGACCTGCAGCAGCGCGTCGAGGTGCTGCTGCGGCACGGGCTGGTCCATCCGCGGCTCGCCCTCGAGGCCGGATTCCTGGATGGTCTGCTGCCACTTGAACGGCGGCGAGACGACGACGTCACCGCCCACGAACTCGGCCCAGTGGTTCACGTTGCGGAACGCCGCCGACAGCACGCGCGAACGGAAACCGCGCTCCTGGAACACCTTGTACGCGCGCTTCATGCACGCGACGCCGGCCCACTCGAGCGCCTCCGGGTCGATGCTGAGGCCGTCGCGCTCCACGACTTCCTTCAGCCAGTCGTCGAGGCGGCCCACCATGATGGTCACGACGGGGCCCATCTGCGAGACGTCCAGCCCCTCGGCCTCGCGCCGCTTCAGGCCACGTTCGATGGCCTCGGCGGCCTGCACCGCCTGCGGCACCGAGAAGGACACCGTCACGTTGATGGTGACGCCACGGTAGGTGGCGTCCTCGATGGCCTCGAGGCCCGTCCTGGTGGCGGGGATCTTCACGACGATGTTGTCGGCCATCTCGTGGAACTCGACGGCCTGGTCCGCCAGGGCCTTCGCGTCGCGGTGGAGGCGGGGGTCGGTCTGCACCGAGAGCCGGCCGTTGCGGCCGTTGTGCTCGTCGAAGATCGGCTTGAGCAGCGCGGCTGCCTCGACGGACATGTCCTTGACGGCCTGCCACCCGATCTGCGACTCACCCCACGTCGGGTGCTCGGCGGCGATCGCCTCGATGCGCGGCTTCCACACGTCGAGGTGCTTCTTGATGGTGGTGTAGGCGATCACGGGGTTGCACGTGGCGCCCACGCCGCCGAAGGCGATGGACTGGGTGAGCTCGTCGAGGTCTGAGGAGTCGTTCCACAGCGCTGTGGGCGTGTTCCTCGCTGCGGCGAGCAGCGGTCCGGGGGTGTACGAGATGTCAGTCATCTGGCTCCTGCTTTCACGGAGGCGGCGACGGCGCCGTTTGTCCCCACAGTAAATCGCAATGTCTACCCATAGTCAAGCGATTGTCAGGACATTGAGGTCAGGACGTGAAGAGCGTGAACTGGAACGAGTACAGGCTGGGCCGGTACACGTGGTTGCCCAGCTCGACGGCGCGGCCCTCGGCCGTGCGGCCCACGCGATGCATGGTCAGCAGCGGCGCGCCCTCCTCCTCGCCCAGCGTCTCCGCCTCCTGTGCCGTGGCCCCGCGCGCGCCGATCGACTGGCTCGCCGAGGCGATCCGCACCTCCCGCTGCTGCAGGCACTGGTAGAGGCCGCGATCGCCGAGCTCCTGCCAGGTGGGGGCGATGTCGAGCGGGATGAGGTTGTTGAGGATGGCCAGCGGGTGGTCGTCGGCGTAGCGGAGCCGGCTGACCGCGAGCACGCCCTCGCCGGCCTTCAGCCCCAACTGCTCCGCCTCGTCCGCCGTCGCCTCGCGCACCTGGTAGCTCAGCACCTTCGTCGTGGGCGTGAATCCCGCGTCGGCGAGGTCCTCGTTCAGCGACGACAGCTTCATCGGGCGGTGCACGTGCGGCGGGGCCACCCTCGTCCCTACGCCGCGCCTGCGCGTGAGCAGGCCCTTGGCCACGAGTTCCTGCAGTGCACGCCTGGCCGTGGGCCGCGCCACGTCGAGCCGCTGTGCCATGGACACCTCGTCCTCGATGCGCGCGCCGGCGGCCAGTTCGCCGGACAGGATCGCCGCCTCGATCGGGCCGGCGATCTGCTCGTAGAGCGGGCGGTCCGAGGTGCGGTCGATTGTGATGTCCGGCGTGTAGGTCTCGTCCATGCATACTCCTTGACGTGTGCCGACTTTGGCAGCCCTGCGCGCTCTTCTTCGGGGGGTTCTGCCAATCATAGCCGGAGTGGGATGGTAAATATTGTGCGCACAAAGAGTTGACCGGGGTGGTCAACTCGGGCAGACTGGGCGGCGACGAAGGAGGTCATCACTGTGGATGACGAGCACGTGCCCGAGATTCTCGTGGTGGGCCGCTGCAGCGTCGACGTGTATCCGCTGCAGGTGGGCCTCCCCCTCGAGGACGTGCAGACCTTCCAGAAGTTCCTCGGCGGCTCGGCCACCAACGTCGCCGTCGCCTGCGCGCGCTACGGCCACACGGTGACGGCGCTCACCGGCGTCGGCGACGACCCCTTCGGTCGCTTCGTGCGTGCCGAACTGGAGAGGTCGGGCGTCGACGCGTCGCACGTGGTGGTCAACCCGGAGTTCAACACGCCGGTGACATTCTGCGAGATCTTCCCACCTGACAACTTTCCCCTGTACTTCTACCGGCAGCCCACCACGCCGGACCTGGAGATTCGCCCCGACGACCTCCCACCGCACGTGGGCGACTACCGCATCACGTGGCTCACCGCCAGCGGCCTCTCGGTGGAGCCGTCGCGCGAGACCCACCGCACCCTGGCCCGCTCCCAGCGCAGCGGGATGCTGGTCTACGACCTCGACTACCGCGCACGCTTCTGGGACGACGAGGTCACCGCGTCGGCGCACATCGGTTCGCTGCTGGAGCACGCCGACGTCGCAATCGGCAACCTCGAGGAGTGCCGCATCGCCGTGGGGGAGACCGACCCCGAACGGGCCGCCGACGCGCTGCTCGAGCGCGGTGTCGAGATCGCGGTCGTCAAGCAGGGGCCCGTCGGCACGTTCGCCAAGTCGCGCACCGAGAGCACCTACGTGCCCGCCTCCGCCATCGACGTGGTCAACGGCCTGGGCGCCGGCGACGCCTTCGGTGGTGCCGTGTGCCACGGCCTCCTCAGCGGCTGGGACCTGCCCCGCATCATCCGCTTCGCGTCCGCGGCCGGGGCCATCGTCGCCTCGAAGCTCGAGACCTCCCCGGCCATGCCCGGAGAGGCCGAGGTCGAGGCCATGCTGGCCCAGCAGCGCACCCCGGAGGACGGCGCATGATCACCTACGACGACATCACCGACCTCCGCTTCACCCGCCCCGACGCGGTGGCCGAGGCCCTGACCACGCGCCTGCCCGGCTCGATGCCGGCCGCGGGGGAGAAGCTCCTCGTCATCGCCGCCGACCACCCCGGCCGCGGCGCACTCGGCGCGGGCGGCGACGACCTCGCCATGGCCTCGCGCCGCAGCCTCGTCGAACGCTGCGTCACCGCCCTGGGCCGCCCGGGCGTCGGCGGGTTCCTCGGCACCCCCGACCTGGTGGAGGAACTGGCATTGCTCGGCGCCCTCGAGGGCAAGCTCGTCTTCGGCTCCATGAACCGCTCCGGCCTCCCCGGCACGGTCTTCGAGGCCGACGACCGGGTCACCGCCTGGACGCCGCGCGGCATCCGGGACGCCGGCCTCGACGGCGGCAAGCTGCTGCTGCGCATCGACCCGAACGACGCGTCCACCGCCGGCATGCTCGAGCAGGCCGCGCGCGCCGTCGACGAGCTGGCGTCCCTGCAGCGAACCGTCATCCTGGAGCCGTTCATCAGCCGACGCGTCGATGGCCGGCTCGTCAACGACCTCTCGCCCGACGAGGTCATCCGCTCCATCTCCGTCGCCTCCGCGCTGGGCAACACGTCGGCGCGCACCTGGCTCAAGCTGCCGTGCGTGGCCGAGATGGAGCGCGTCCTCGAGGCCACGACGCTGCCTGCGCTGCTGCTCGGCGGCCCGGTGCCCGAGCGGATGGACGACTCCGTGCGCCTCTGGGCCGAGTCCCTGCGGCTGCCCGGCGTGAAGGGGCTCGTCATCGGGCGCGCCCTGCTCTTCCCCCGCGACGGTGACGTGGCCGGCGCGGTCGACCGACTCGTGGAGGTTCTGTGAACGACAACGCCAAGTACCACATCCCCGCCGGTGACACGGCGCACGGCAACTTCGAGACCGACGTCACGGCCGAGCGCGCCGGCTGGGAGTGGTGCTCCATCCGCGTGCTGAACCTGCCCGCCGGCGGCGAGCAGGCCGTCGAGACCGGTGGCGAGGAGATCCTCGTGCTGCCGCTCAGCGGGGCGTGCACCGTCGAGGTCGACGGCGAGACCCACCGCCTCGAGGGGCGCCCCGAGATCTGGAGCGCGATCACCGACTACCTCTACGTGCCGCGCGGCAGGACCGCCGTCGTCCGCAGCGAGCAGGGCGGCCGGTTCGCGCTGCCCGGCTCGAAGGCCACCAAGGACCTCCCCGTGGCGTACTGCCCGTCGTCGCAGGTCATCACCACGCTGCGGGGCACCGGCAACTGCTCGCGCCAGGTCAACAACTACGCGCTCGGCAACCCGCTGGAGACCTCGCACCTGCTGGTGTGCGAGGTGCTCACCCCGGGTGGCAACTGGTCGAGCTACCCGCCGCACAAGCACGACGAGCACACGCAGGACGAGCGCCTGCTCGAGGAGATCTACTACTACGAGGTCCGCCGGGGCCGCGACGGCTCGAAGGGCATGGCGCTGCAGCGCATCTATCCCTCCCCCGGCAAGCCCATCGACGTGTGCACCGAGGTCAACTCGGGCGACGTCGTGGTCATGCCCCACGGCTACCACGGCCCGTCGGTGGCCGCTCCGGGCTACGACCTGTACTACCTCAACGTGATGGCCGGTCCCGCGGAGGACTCCACCTGGCTGATGACCGACGACCCCCACTACACGTGGATCCGCCAGGCCTGGGAGGAATCCGAGGTCGACCCCCGTCTCCCCATGACCCCCCTCAACCCCCAGGAGCGAGCATGAGCAACACCGTCCGCCTCACCGTCGGGCAGGCAGTCGTCCGATTCGTCGTCAACCAGTTCTCGGAATCCGACGGTCAGGAGCGCCGCCTGATCGCCGGCGCGTTCGGCATCTTCGGTCACGGCAACGTGGCCGGCCTGGGCCAGGCGATGCTGCAGAACGACCTCGACCCCGAGCCCGACGGCGGCGAGCTGCCCTACATCATGCCCCGCAACGAGCAGGGCATGGTCAACGCGGCTGCGGCGTTCGCGAAGTCGACCAACCGGACGCAGACGTGGATGTGCACCTCGTCCATCGGCCCCGGAGCGCTCAACATGGTCACCGGTGCCGCCGTCGCCACCACCAATCGGCTGCCGGTGCTGCTGTTCCCCTCGGACCAGTTCGCCACCCGCACGCCCGACCCGGTGCTGCAACAGGTGGAGGACCCCACCTCGCCGCTGACCGCCGCCACCGACGCGTTCCGCCCGGTGTCGCGGTTCTTCGACCGCATCGAGCGCCCCGAGCAGCTCATCCCCTCTCTGATGCAGGCCATGCGCGTGCTGACCGACCCCGCCGACACCGGCGCGGTCACCATCGCGCTGCCGCAGGACGTGCAGGCCGAGGCGTACGACTTCCCGGTGGAGTTCTTCGCCAGGCGCGTGTGGCGCATCCGTCGGCCCGCGCCCGAGGCGGCGGCGATCGAGCGGGCAGCGGGGATGATCCGCGGCGCCAAGCGGCCGTTGATCGTCTCCGGCGGCGGCACCATCTACTCCGGGGCCAGCGAAGCGCTGCGCCGGTTCGCGTCGGCCACCGGCATCCCCGTGTCCGACACTCAGGCCGGCAAGGGCGCGGTCGACGCCGACCACGAGTGCGCCGTCGGTGGCGTCGGCTCGACCGGCGCGGAGTCGGCCAACGCCCTGGCGCGCGAGGCCGACGTCGTCATCGGCATCGGCACCCGCTACTCCGACTTCACCACCGCGTCGCACACCGCGTTCCGCAACCCGGACGTGCGCTTCGTCAACATCAACGTCGGCGCGTTCGACGCGGCCAAGCACGCGGCCGAGATGGTCGTGGCCGACGCACGCGAGGCGCTGGTCGCGCTCGGTGCGGCGCTCGAGGGGTACCGCGTCGACGACGCGTACTCCGCCGAGATCACCCGCCTGCGCGACGAGTGGGCCCGGGTCACCGACGAGTGCTACCACGTCGGCAACGAGCCCAAGCCCGCGCAGATCGAGGTCTTCGGAGCGCTGAACGAGCTCATGGGCGAGAACGACGTCGTGATCAACGCGGCTGGTTCGATGCCGGGCGACCTGCAGTCGCTGTGGCGCGCGAAGACGCCGGTGCAGTACCACGTGGAATACGCGTTCAGCTGCATGGGCTACGAGATCCCGGCGGCGATGGGCGTGAAGTTGGCGCTGCCCGACAGCGAGGTGGTGGCCATCGTCGGCGACGGCACGTACCAGATGCTGCCGATGGAACTGGCCACGATCGTGCAGGAGGGGCTCAAGGTCATCTTCGTGCTGCTGCAGAACCACGGCTTCGCCTCCATCGGCGCGCTGTCGGAGTCGCACGGCTCGCAGCGCTTCGGCACGCGCTACCGCAAGGGCTCCGTCCCGCACAACCAGGACGGGGACCTGCTCCCAGTCGACATCGCCGCCAACGCGGAGAGCTGGGGCCTCACGGTGCTGCGCGTCAGCACGATGGAGGAGTTCCGGCAGGCCTACCGCCAGGCCGAGGCGATGGACCGCGCCGTCATGATCCACATCGAGACGGCGCTCATCGGCCCCAACCCGCCCAGCAGCAGCTGGTGGGACGTGCCGATCGCCGAGGTGTCGCGCATCTCGTCGACGCAGGAGGCCCGCGCCCGCTACGACGAGAAGAAGAAGGCGCAGCGTCACTACCTCTGACGCGACGACCACCCGCCCTTCGACCAGCCGCCGGGGGCGGCTGGCTCAGGGAACGAACAACCAACGACAAGGAAAAAACCATGAAGATCGCCGGTGCGCCCATCAGCTGGGGCGTGTGCGAAGTCCCCGGCTGGGGCTACCAGATGAGCCCCGAGCGGGTGCTCACCGAGATGAAGGAGATCGGCCTCACGGCCACCGAGTTCGGCCCGCAGGGCTGGCTGCCGATCGATGCCGAGGAGCGCGCCGCCGCCGTGCGCGAGTTCGACCTCAAGCCCGTCGGCTCGTTCTTCCTTGCGGTCATGCACGACCCCGGGTTCGACCCCATCCCGCAGGTGGAGAAGGAACTCGAGGCCTTCGAGGCCGCCGGCGGCGACTTCCTCATCCTCGCCGCCGACTCCGGCCGCGACGGCTACGACGACCGCCCGGTGCTCGATGAGGCAGGGTGGCAGACGCTGTTCACCAACCTGTCGCGCATCACGGAGGTGTGCGCCGCCCGCGGCGTGACCGCCTGCATCCACCCCCACTGGGGCACCATGGTGCAGAACCTCGACGAGGTGGAGCGCGTGCTCGACAACTCGACGGTGGGCCTGTGCCTCGACACCGGCCACCTCAGCGCCGGCGGTGCCGACGTCGTCGACCTGGTGCGCAAGTACGCCAGCCGGGTCGACATCGTGCACGCCAAGGACATCCGCAAGGACCTCACCGACAAGCTGCTCACCGGTGAGCTGAACTGGAGCGAGGGCATCAAGGCCGGCATGTTCACGCCGATCGGCCAGGGCGACATCGACTTCGCCACCATCGTGAAGCTGCTCGACGACGCGGGCTTCGACGGGTACTACGTGCTCGAGCAGGACATCATGCTCGACGAGGAGCCCCCGGCCGACGGCGGCCCGGTCGCCAACGCGAAGGCCTCGCTGGACGCACTCTCGGCGCTCGCGTGACGATTGTCCGTCCATGAAACCGCTGGGGCAACGCTCACTGAGTGTTGCCCCAGTTCGTTCCCGATGTTATTGTTAGAACAAATAGCGACGTGGCTACGAAATGGAAGGTTGAGCCATGACTGAGACCATCACCCACTGGATCGGCGGTGCTCCGTACGAGGGCTCGCCCACCCATCGCATCCCGGTCGAGAACCCCGCCAGCGGCAAGGTGACCGGCGAACTGCTGGCCGCCTCGCGCGAGGACATCGACCACGCCGTCGAGGTGGCCCGCGCAGCGCAGAAGGAGTGGGCCGCGACGTCGCTGGCCAAGCGCACCGCGATCATGTTCAAGATGCGTGAGCTCGTGCTCGCCAACCAGGACGAGCTGGCCAAGGCCATCGTCAACGAGCACGGCAAGGACTACGGCGACGCGATCGGCGAGATCCAGCGCGGCCGCGAGACGCTCGACTTCGCCTGCGGCATCAACACCGCGCTCAAGGGCGACCACAGTTACGACATCTCCTCCGGCGTCGACATCCACACCATCCGCCAGCCCGTCGGCGTCGTCGCCGGCGTGTGCCCCTTCAACTTCCCGGTCATGGTGCCGATGTGGATGCACCCCATCGCCATCGCCACCGGCAACGCGTTCATCCTGAAGCCCGCCACGCCCACGCCCACCGCGTCGCTGATCATCGCGCGGCTCTACAAGGAGGCGGGCCTGCCCGACGGCATCTTCAACGTCGTCGCGGGCGACGTCGAGACCGTCACCGGCCTGCTCGAGCACCCCGGCATCAACGCCATCTCGTTCGTCGGCTCCACCCCCGTCGCGCACATCATCCAGGAGAAGGCGACCCTGGCCGGCAAGCGCGTCCAGGCGCTCGGCGGTGCCAACAACCACGCCATCGTGATGCCCGATGCCGACCTCGAGTTCGCCGCGCAGCACATCGCCGCCGCCGCATTCGGTGCCGCGGGAGAGCGCTGCATGGCGCTGCCGGTCGTCGTCGCCGTCGGAGGCGTCCAGGACAAGCTCGCCGAACTGGTCAAGGCCAACGGCGCCAGGATCAAGGTGGGCTACGGGCTCGACGAGGGCGTCCAGATGGGCCCGGTCATCACCCGCGCCGCGCAGGAGCGCATCAAGGGCCTCATCACCGACGCCGAGGAGCGCGGTGCCGAGGTCGTCCTCGACGGCCGCGACCTCACCGTCGAGGGCTACGACGAGGGCTTCTGGGTGGGCCCCACCGTCCTCAAGAACGTCCCGCTCGACGCGCCCGCCTACCACCAGGAGATCTTCGGCCCCGTGCTGACGATCGTGACGGCCGACAGCTACCACGAGGCCATCGACATCGTGAACGCCTCGCCGTTCGGCAACGGTGCCGCCGTCTTCACCAACGACGGTGGCGTCGCCCGCCGCTTCGAGCTCGACGTGCAGGCGGGCATGGTCGGCATCAACGTGCCGATCCCCACCCCGGTGGCGTACTACTCGTTCGGCGGCTGGAAGGACTCGCTGCTCGGCGACCACCACATCCACGGCCCCGAGGGCGTCAGCTTCTACACGCGCCTGAAGGCGATCACGAGCCGCTGGCCCTCCGAGCGCACCTTCGAGGCGACCATGTCGTTCAAGCGCGAAGAGTGACGCTGGTCCACCACAGATGAGGCGAGAGCCCGGTCCGCTGGCCCGGGCTCTCGTGCTGAAGAATCCCACCACCGACATCAAGGAGGATGTCCATGACCATTTCCGTAGCGGTCATCGGGGCAGGCATGGCCGGCAAGGCCCATGCGGCCGCGTATCGCGTGGCGCCGACCCTGTACCAGTCGACGCTGCCACCGATGAGGTACAAGGCGATCGCCGACATCAATGCCGAACTCGGCGCCGCCACCGCGCGTCGCTACGGCTACGAGGAGGCGGTCACCGACTGGCGCGCCATCGCCGAGGATCCAGACATCGACGTGGTGAGCGTCGTGATCGCCAACAGCCTCCACCTCGAGGTCGTCCGCGGGCTGCTCGACGCCGGCAAGCACGTGCTCTGCGAGAAGCCCCTCAGCGACACCCTCGAGGCAGGTCGCGAGATGGCTCGGCTGGCCCGCGAGGCCAGCACCGTCGCCCGGATCGGGCTGACCTACCGGCGCACCCCCGGCGTCGCGGCCATCCAGCGGTGGATCGCCGACGGCACCCTGGGCCGGCCCCTGCACTTCAGCGGCCGTTACTGGTGCGACTACGCCTGCTCGCCCGATGCGTCCATGACGTGGCGCTACAGGGGCCCGATGGGCTCGGGGGCGCTCGCCGACGTCGGCAGCCACCTGACCTACATCGCCGAGTTCCTGGGCGGGCCGGTCAAGGCCGTGTCCGGTGGCGCGATGAGCACGGTCATCCCCGAGCGCCCGCTCCCGCTGGGAGCCACCGTCGGCCACGAGCGCGCCGCCGTCTCCGAGGAGACCGCGCGCGTCGAGAACGACGACTACGCCAAGTTCACCGCGCACCTGCGCGACTGCGACGCCAGCCTCGAGGTCTCGAGGGTGGCGGCCGGGTATCCGAACGGCCTCAACTTCGAGGTGTTCTGCGAGAACGGGGCCGCCAGCTTCCACCAGGACACGCCGTCGCAGGTCAGGCTGTACCTGCACGACGACCACCCGGCCACCAACGGGTACCGCACCGTGAACCTGGGCTCCGACCACCCCTACGTCCAGGGCGGCCTCCCCATGGACGTCGCAGGTGTCGGCTTCGGCCAGAACGAGGGCTTCGCCTACCAGGCGCGCGCCTTCCTCGAGGAGGTGGCGGGCTTCCCCGAGGAGGACTCGCTGCCCCGCAACGCCACGTTCGACGACGGCCTCCGCAACATGGAGATCCTCGAGGCCGTGGCCCGCTCCGCCGAGTTCAACGGGAAGAAGGTGACGCCGTGAAGCTCGGTGTCTACAACGCCATCCTGCACGACCGTCCGCTCCGCGCCGCGCTCGACGTGATCGCGTCCTGCGGCCTGGAGGGGATCGAGGTGAACTCCGGCGGCTTCCTGCCCCCGGTGCACATCCCCGACATCGCCGAGATCGCCGTCGACCGGGACGCCGCCCGCCGCTACCTCGCTCAGTTCGACGGCACCGGCGTCACGCTGGCCGGCCTCAACTGCAACGGCAACCCGCTGCACCCCAACCCCGTGATCGGGGAGAAGCACGCCGAGGACATCCGCACGTCGATCCGGGCCGCGGAGGCGTTGGGCCAGAATCGCGTCGTGACCATGTCGGGCCTGCCCGGCGGCGAACCGGGCGCCACGCGACCCAACTGGATCGTCAACGCGTGGAACTCGGCGGCGCTGGACGTGCTCGACCACCAGTGGGAGGTCGCGGCGCCGTTCTGGGCCGAGATCGACGCGCTCGCCGGCAACCATGGCGTGAAGGTGGCGCTGGAACTGCACCCGCAGAACCTGGTGTTCAACGCACGCGACGTGCGCAAGCTCGTCGACCTGATCGGCGCGAGGAACATCGGCGTCGAACTCGACGCGTCGCACCTGTTCTGGCAGCAGGCCGACCCCATCGCGGTGGCGCGTGACCTCGGCCCGCTGGTCTACCACGCGGCTGCGAAGGACGTCCGGATCAACCACGAGCACGCCCGCCTCAACGGCGTGCTCGACAACGGCTTCCGGCGCCTGCGCGAGGACGAGGACCGGACGAACCTGGGCGGCGACGAGTGGGCCAACGAGTGGCCCAAGGACTCGTCCTGGGACTTCGTGGCGCTCGGCAAGGGCCACGACGTCGACTACTGGGCCGAGTTCATCGCGGCGCTGCAGGATATCGATCCCGACATGTGGCTCAACATCGAGCACGAGGACGTCGAACTGGGCCGCGTCGAGGGCTTGGAGATCGCCGCCGAGGTGCTCCTCGAGGCGAACGCCCGCAACGGCCGCTGAACCGGAGCACCAAGAAGGGCCGCCCCACGCGGGGCGGCCCTTCTTCGTGGTCGACGTCAGCGGTTCTTGCGCTCGTCGATGATGATCGCGATCACGATGATCGCGCCCTTGACCACCATCTGCATGAACGGCGAGACGTTCATCAGGTCGAGGCCGTTGTTGATGACGCCGATGATCAGCGCACCCACGATCACGCCCCAGACGGTGCCGACGCCGCCGGAGAACGACGTGCCGCCGATGACGGTGGCCGTGATGGCGTCCAGCTCGATCGAGGTGCCCAGCTGCGGGTTGCCCGAGCCGATGCGGGCCGCGAGGATCAGGCCGGCCAGGCCGGACAGCGTGCCGATGAGCGCGTAGATGTAGAACTGCGCCTTGTCGATGTTGATGCCGGAGACGCGCGCGGCCTGGTCGTTGCCGCCGATGGCGTAGACGTGGCGGCCGAAGCGGGTGCGGTTCAGGATCACCCAGATGATGCCTGCGCACAGCAGGAGCAGGTACACGGGGATCGGGATGCCGAGGAAGTCACCCTGGCCGAGCCAGTTGAACCCGGGGGCCAACTGGGAGATCGGGCGCCCGCCGGTGTAGATGAGCGCGACGCCGCGCGCCGCGGTCATCATGCCGAGGGTGGCGATGAACGGCGGGATCCGGAAGATCGCCACCAGGCCGCCGGTGATGGCGCCCACCAGGGTGCCGACGACGAGCCCCACCAGGATCGGGATGATGACGGGCAGCGCGGGCAGGTTCTCGAAGAACGGCAGCGCCGCGGTGCGCTCCTGCGCCAGCGACGCGGCGATGACGGCCGACAGGCCGACGATCGCGCCGACGGACAGGTCGATGCCCTTGGTGATGATCGCGAACATCATGCCCAGCGCGATGATGCCGATGGGCGCCACCTGGACGACGACGTTGAGGAGGTTGTCGACACGCATGAACCTGCCACTGGTGATGATGGCGAGCACGGTCACGAATCCGACGAGGATCAGGAGGATCGCGTACGTGTTGAGGAATCCCTTGGCGTCGAACGTGCGCTTCGACGTGGATACTTCTGAGGACATGCTCAAGGGTCCTTTCTAGGCGGCTGCGTTGCCGCCGGTGGCGAGGTGCATGATGGATTCTTGGGTTGCCTCGTCGCGGCTCAGTTCGCCGGAGAGACGGCCCTCGTGCATGACGAGGATTCGATCGCTCATCCCGAGGATCTCGGGCAGCTCGGACGAGACCATGATCACTGCCTTGCCCTGCTGCGCGAGCAGCGACATGAGGCGGTGGATCTCGCTCTTGGCACCAACGTCGATGCCCCGGGTGGGTTCGTCGATCATGAGGATGTCGGGCTGCGTCAGCAGCCAGCGCGAGATCAGCGCCTTCTGCTGGTTGCCGCCCGACAGGTTCTGGATCTTCTGGTTCAGCGACGGCGTCTTCACCGCCAGCTTCTCGCGTTGCTCCTGGCACGCCTTCTGCAGCCGGCCCACCTGGATGAAGCCGTTGGGGGAGAAGGTCTTCAGCGCGGCGACGGCCATGTTGTCGCGCACGGACAGGACGCCCATGATGCCGTTGAGCTTGCGGTCCTCCGTGAGGAGGCCGATGTTGGCCCGGATGGCGTCCTCGGGCTGGCGGATGCGTACCGGCTTGCCGTGGACGAGGATCTCGCCGCTCTCGGCGGGGTCGATGCCGAAGATGGTCTCCAGCACCTCGGTGCGGCCGGCGCCCATGAGCCCCGCGATGCCGAGGATCTCGCCGCGCCGCAGCTCGAACGAGACGTCGCGCACCAGGTGGCCGCGGTTCAGGTTGCGCACCTCGAGGACCACTTCGCCGACGTCGCTGTCGAGCTTGGGGAAGAGGTTCGTCAGTTCGCGGCCCACCATCATCGTGATCAGCTGGTCGCGGTCGAGGTCGGAGGCGGCCCTGGTCGCGACGTGCTTGCCGTCGCGGAAGACCGTGATGTCGTCGGAGATCTTGAAGACCTCGTCCATCTTGTGCGTGATGTAGATGATCGCGACGCCGGATGCCCGCAGGCGGTTGATCATGCCGTGGAGGTGCTCGACCTCACGTTCCGGGATGGCCGAGGTGGGCTCGTCCATGATGATGATCTGGGCGTCGTAGCTGATCGCCTTGGCGATCTCCACCATCTGCTGCCGGGCGACGGTCAGCTTCTTCATGCGCGTGGTCGGCGGGATCGCGATGTCCCACTCGTCGAACAGCGCCTGCGTCTGGCGCACCATCTGCTTCGGGTCCACCAGGCCCAGCTTGTTGCGGGGCTCGCGCCCCAGCCAGATGTTCTCCGCGACCGTCATCTCGGGCACCGGCGAGAGTTCCTGGTGGATCATGGAGATGCCGTTGGCCAGCCCGTCGCGGGTGGAGCCGAACTCCTTGGGCTCGCCGTCGATCTTCACGGTGCCGGCGTCACGCTGGTACATGCCGATGAGCACCTTCATCAGGGTGGACTTGCCAGCACCGTTCTCGCCCATCAGGGAATGGACGGTGCCGCGGCGTACCACCAGGCCCACGTCGTCGAGTGCGACGACACCCGGGAACGTCTTGCGGATGCCCTCCATCTCGAGGATCACGTCATTGGTCATTTCTTGTCCTGCCCTCGTTGGCTTGTGGGGGAATGGAGGTGGGGGCCGCCGATGCCGACGTCCCCCACCATCTCGAGATCACTTGAACTCGTCGATGTTCTCCGGAGTCACGAGGAGGTACGGCACGTCGATGACCGACGGCACGGGGTCGCCGTTGTGGAGCTTGATCGCGGTGTCCACGCCGCCGGCGCCCTGGCCCTTGGCGTCCTGGAAGACGGTCACCTCGAGTTCGCCGGCCTCCATCGCGACGAGCGCGTCGCTGGTCGCGTCGACGCCGCCGATGAGGACGTCCTCGAGCTGCCCCGCGGCCTTGAGGGCCTGGATCGCGCCCAGCGCCATCTCGTCGTTGTTCGAGCAGATGATGTCGATCTTGTCACCGGACTGGATCCAGTTCTCGGTGATGGCCAGGCCGCGGTCGCGGTACCAGTTGCCGGCCTGCTCGCGGATGAGGTTGAGGCCCTCGTGCTCCTCGATGATGTCCTTGCAGCCCTGGGTGCGCATCTGGGCCGCCTCCTGCGACGGGTCGCCCTGGAGGATGGCCACGTTGCCCTCCCAGCCCGCGAGTTCACCGAGGGCCTCCATCTGGAGGTGGCCGGCGATCAGCGAGTCCGAGCCCACGTACGGGACCTCCGGCGGCAGGGCCGCCGGACGACGGTTGACGTAGACCAGCGGGATGTCGGCGGCGGTCACGGCCGACGTGATGGGGTCGGTGGCGTCGGTGTCCTGGGGCAGGACGATGATGGCGTCCATGCCCTGGCTGATGAAGTTCTCGATCTGGCTCAACTGGACGTCGGCGCGTTCCTGGGCCGACACGACGACGAGCTCGACGCCGGCCTCGTCGGCACGGGCCTGCATGCCGTCGGCGACGGTCTGGAGGAACTGGTCGAGGATGGGGAACGCCGCACCGATCTTCAGCTTCTTGCCGTCCTTGGGGGTGACGACGTCGCCGGGCTCGTATTCCTCGGTGGCGCCGGCTGCCGGCGCTTCGCTGCCGCCGGCCTGGGTGGTGGTGCCGCCGTCGGCGGGGGTTTCCTCGGGGGTGCCGGCGGTCGTACCGCAGGCGGTCAGGGTGAACGCCACAGCGGCGGCGATGCCCACCTTGAGAAGTCGCGTCATTGCTCTCCTACTTTCGCTCGGGACGCTTCGTTGCGCCCGGACCTGGTGTGCCACGAGCTGTGTCGTGGCCTGGATGTAAGCCTGCTTGACTGAAAACTTTTTGTCAAGACAATTATGATGGTTGTTATGAACAAGTGATGAAAAGGAGGCTTCAGCCGGGGAACTCGGCCTCGAGGCGCTCACGCATCCGGACGTGGATGGCGTCGGCGTCCTCCTCCCAGCCGAACACGCACACCGACAGCGCATCGTCGTAGCCCATGTCGCGCAGGTGGCCGAAGGCGTCGTCCCAGGGGACCTCGCCGTTGCCGATCTCGTTGTGCTGGTGGATGCGGGCGTCGACGCCCGGCGGGTTCACGATGTACCGGTTGCCCACGTTGGCCCTGTGGTTGAACACGTCGGCGACGTGCACGTGGCCCAGCTTGTCGCCGGCGTAGTCCAGCATCGGTCGCACGTCGGTGGCCCCGCCGCCCAGGTGGAACATGTGGGCGAAGCAGAACTGGTAGGTGAACCAGGGCTTGTTCACCCCGCGCACCACCTGGACCGCACGGTCGTTGGTCTCGACGAAGTCGTAGGGATGGGCCTCCACGGAGCACTGCAGGCCCCGCTTCTCGAAGAAGGGGACGAGTTCCTCCATCGAACGGTAGAACTGGCCCTCGCTGATGACCGGCTGGTTGGGGTCGCCAGAGAACTCGGTGGCGATCAGCGGCACCTCGAGTTCCTCGGCGATCTCGAGCAGCCGCTTCCAGTTGCGCACCTGGTGCTGGCGTTCCATCTCGTTGGGGGAGGCCCAGTTGAACACCGGGTTGAACGACCAGATCTGCACGCCGGTCTCCTTCATGGCCGACTTCACCCGGGCGATCTCCGCGTCGTCGACCTTCGGGTAGTGGTGCCACTCGTGGAAGTCGGCGCGGGGCGACAGCTCGAGGTACTGGTAGCCCAGGTCTGCCGCCTTGCGGAGCTCCTCCGCGACGGTGAGCTGGGGGTGGTACATCGACGGGTCGAGCAGGATCTTCACCATGGACGCCTCCTCAGGCGTAGAACTCGGGCTTGGGCATCATCTCGACGGCGACCTCACCGTCGGCGGTGAGCGCCTGCACGCCGGCGTCGCACACCACTGCTGCGGCGTAGCCGTCCCAGCTGGTGGAGCCGGTGTGACGGTCGTTGGCCACGGCGGTGATCCACTCCTGGACCTCCGTGGTGAACGCGGCGCCGAAGCGCTGGTTGTGGTCCATCGTCAGGCGGTTGCGCCGCCCGTGAGCGTCGGCCCGCTGCACCAGTTCCTGGTCGCCCAGGCGCACGACGCCGGTCTCGCCGACGAGTTCGCACTGGATGTCGTAGCCGTACTGGCAGTTCACGAACACCTCGTCGTCGACGCGCACGCCGGATTCCGTGGTGAGGATCAACACCAGAGGGTCCTGGAGGTGTTCGAAGCGCAGCGAGGTCTTCCTGGGCTTGTCCACGCGGACGGAGACGAACTCCTCGCCCAGCAGCCACCGCATGGTGTCGATCTCGTGGATCGCCGTGTCGTTGATGGCCATGTCCCACGTGTAGAAGTCGGGCACCGTGGGGTTGCGGTGCGCGCAGTGGACCATCAGGGCCTCGCCCACCTCACCGTCGTCGAGGATCCGCTTCATCTCTCGGTAGGAGGCGTCGAAGCGGCGCATGAAGCCCACCGTGACCAGCTTCTTGCCTGCCTCCTGCTCCGCCTGCATGATCTCGACGCACTCGTCTGCAGTGGGGGCCAGGGGCTTCTCGCAGAAGACGTACTTGCCCGCGCGGATGGCCGCGATCACGTCCGGCTTGTGGGCCGGGCCGTGGCTGGTGATCATCACCGCGTCGACGTCGGGGGAGTCGATCAGCTCCTGGGACGAGGCGTGGGCGGTGCCGCTGATCTGGTCTGCGACCGCCCTGGCGTTGTCCGCGTTGACGTCGGAGACGGCGACGACCCTGCCGCCCGAGATGACGGAGTGGATGCGCTCGATGTGGGCCCGGCCCATGCCGCCGGGGCCGATCATGCCGATGCGTACGGTCATGTCAGTCTCACTTCTGGCCGAGGCCGATGGAGGCCAGGTACTCGCGCACCTTGATGGCGTTGGGCAGGGGATAGGCGGGATCGCAGCCGTACATGTCCTGTTCGCAGATCACGTACAGCTCCTTGTCGAGGTCTGCCAGCGCCTCGACGAGGGTGGGCATGTCGGGCTCGCCCTCGGGCGGGGGCACGGAGCACCCGGCCTTGACGGCCTTGACGAAGGGCCAGTCCTCGTCGTGGGCCTGCTTCACGATCTTCGGGTCCATGGCCTTGATGTGCACGTACTGGATGCGGTCGGGGTAGGTCCTGATGAGGTCGATGTTGTCGGCCATGCCGTAGACGACGTGGCCGGTGTCGAGGCAGAAGCCGACGTAGGCGGGGTCGGTGGCCTGGAAGATGCGGTCGATGTCCTCGCGCGTCTCGATGTGCGAGTCGCCGTGGGGGTGCAGCACCATCTTCAGGCCGTAGTCCTCCTTCATGATGCGGCCGAGGCGGTTGGCGTTGGTGACGTACAGGTCCCACGCCGCGCCGTCGAGGTGGCGCACGTCGGTGAACGCGCCGGTGTGCTCGTCACGGAACATCGGGGGCAGGTGCACCACGTACTCGGCGCCCACGGCGGCGTGGGTCTCGCCGATGGCGCGGAACGTCGCCTCGGTGTCCTTCCACGCCTCCTCCTGGTGGAGGATGCCCCACCCGGTGCCGGCGACCACCTTGAAGCCGCGCTTGCCCATCTCGTCGGCGAGGCGCTTGGGGTCGGTGGGGAAGTAGCCGAACGGGCCGGTCTCCATGATCGAGAACCCGGCCTCGGCCATCTCGTCGAGGGCCTTCTCCCATGGGATCTGAAGCGGGTCCTCGGGGAACCAGACGCCCCACTGGTCGGGGCACACGCCGATGGCGAGCTTGGAGTATCGGGGGTCGGTGTTGCGGGCCTTGGATTGCGTTTCCACGGCGGTCCTTTCGGGGGCGGCACTACATTGGGCTCACCGTCACCCTAAAGAACTTCCTATGTACTGTCAATAACGACCAGCACGGAATTGCCGTGGGCCCTTTGCGCTCGCTCACTGCCCTGATATGTTACGACAACACGCGGATTGCCCCGCTCTGGGGCACGTTTGAGAGAGGGCGAGCCAATGACGGATCGCAACATCGGTGTCGGCGTCGTCAGCCTCGGGTGGATGGGGCGGCTCCACGCCCGCAGCTACCGGGCGTTGGCGGAGAAGTTCCCGGACCTGGGTGCGACGGTGCGCCTGGTCAGCGCATGTGACCCACAGCCCGAGACCCGCGCGGCCGCCGTGGCCGCCATGGGCTTCGAGCGCGCGGTGGAGGACTTCCGCGAGCTGATCGCCGACCCCGAGGTGGACGTCGTGTCCATCTGTTCCCCCAACTTCCTGCACCGGGAGGTGGCGCTGGCGGCCGCGGAGGCGGGCAAGCCGTTCTGGATCGAGAAGCCCATGGGGACGCACGTGGGCCAGTCGCGCGACATCGCCGCGGCCGCGCGAGCCGCGGGCGTGGTCACCGCCGTCGGGTTCAACTACCGCCACACCCCGGCCGTCGAACGTGCCCGCGACCTCGTCCGCAGCGGCCGGCTGGGGCGCATCACCAACGTGCGCTGCTGGCTGATCGCGGACTACGCGTCCTCGCCGGACGGGCCGCTCACGTGGCGCGACAGCCGCGAGCGCGGGGGCAGCGGCGTGATCGGCGACCTGATGAGCCACGGGGCCGACCTGGTGCAGTACCTGACCGGCCGCATCGAGTCGGTCACGGCGGCGACCGGCCAGTTCATCACCGAGCGGCCCATCCCCCTGCGGAGCGGTGTCGGGCACAGCGGGTGGGAGGTCTCCGACGAGAAGGGCCCGGTGGAGAACGAGGACTGGATCGCGATGATCGCCCGCCTCGAGGGCGGGGCCTTTGCCACGCTCGAGGCCAGTAGGGTCGCGACGGGGCCGCGTGCCGAGTACGTCGTCGAGGTGTACGGCTCCGAGGGTTCCGTCCGGTGGAACTTCGAACACTTCAACCATCTCCAGGTGGCAGTCGGCCGCGGCAACGAGTTCGCCGGGTACACGCAGGTGATGGCCGGTCACGACTTCCCGCGCTTCTCGAACTTCCAGCCGAGCCCCGGCACGTCGATGGGTTTCGACGACATGAAGGTGGTCGAGGCGGCGCAGTTCATCGAGTCGGTGCTCACCGGCCGGCAGTTGGCGCCCTCGGTGTTCGACGGACTCTCGGCCGCCGAGATCGACGAGGCCGCCATGGCGTCGGCCGCCGACGGCCGGTGGCACGACGTGCCCACTGTCGAGGGCGTCACGTACGACGACTGAGCGCACGACGCGCTCGAACCCCACAGCGCTGGCGGCCTGGAGACGGGCCGCCAGCGCTGTGTGTTGCCCTCTGTTGCACGGAGGGCTCACTTCCCCCTGGCACAACCCATGTGCATACATTAAAATTCGCGCGCCCGACGACCCACATCGCGTCGAATCGCGCTGACAAGGCCCATCACGTTCTGAGAGCGTTAACTATTTTGTCTTGACCTACGTTAACATTGAACTTACAATTGAGAACCGAGGGGTGCCAGGGTCAACGCAGGCCTGCACGAAGCCCCCCCAACCCATTCAAAGGAGAAGGGCTTAACTCATGAACATTCGCCGAGCCACTGCCATCGCGGCCACCGCCGCGCTCGCTCTGGGGCTCGCCGCCTGCGGCGGCGATTCCGGAAGCGCCGAGGGGGACGCGGGCGACCGCGCCAACCAGATGTACACCTGGGTGTCGAACGAGTCCGACCGCGAACAGTGGGAGACCTTCATCGCCGGCGTCCAGGAGGGCGGCGAGGGCGACTTCGACATCACGCTCGACGGCCCGTCGTTCCAGGAGTACTGGACCCTGGTCAAGACCCGCATGGCCGCGTCCGACGCGCCGTGCATCATCACCACCCAGGCGGCACGCGCCCAGGAGCTCGGCAGCCTGCTCGCCCCGCTGGACGACCTCGCCGCCGACGCCGGCCTGGACCTCGGCCAGTACAACGAGGCGATGATGCAGGGCCTCACCGTCGACGGCACGGTCCGCGCCATCCCCTACGACGCAGAGCCCATGCTGCTGTTCTACAACAAGGAACTCTTCGAGGCCGCCGGCCTGGAACTGCCCGGCGCGAACTACTCGCGTGACCAGTTCCTCTCCGACGCCAAGGCCCTCACCACCGACGGCAAGTACGGCTTCGCCGTGTCCTCCGACATCGGCTACCCGCCCCTGGCGCTGAGCTTCGCCAACGGCGTCGTCCCCACCGAGGGTGCCGAGCTCAACCTCACCAACCCGGCGCTGGTCGAGGACATCCAGTGGACCTTCGACCTGGTCAACAAGGAGCAGGTGGCCGCCGCCCCCAACCCGGGTGACACCGACGAGGTCGGCCGCCAGGCGTTCATGGCTGGCAACGTGGCCATGTTCATCGACGGCCCCTGGTTCTACTCCACCTACCAGGACGGCTCCGACTTCGAGGTCGGCATCGCCGCACCCCCGTCGAACGACGGCACCCCCGGCGGCATGATCCAGGGCTCTGGCTTCGGCATCGCCGATTCCTGCCCCGACAAGGCCGCCGCCTTCGCCAACATCGTCAAGATGACCACCCCCGAGGTGGTCGCCTACGTCGGTCAGCACCGCGGCACCGTCCCGTCCATCGACTCCGCCATCGACGGCTGGGCCGAGGGCAAGCCCGAGGCCGACGTCGAGGTCGTCAAGGCCCTCCTCGACTCCGGCCAGCCGCTGGTCACCACCCCCACCTGGAACCAGGTCGTGACGCAGTTCTCGCAGTACTCGTCCGACGGCTACCGTGGCAACAAGACCGCTGAGGACATCCTCACCCAGATCTCCCAGGGCGTCGGCTGATCATGGTCTCCTCGGCAGCTTCGACCGAAGCGCGCCCGGCCGTGGACGTGGAGAGGGTCGGCAAGCCCGGCTTCAACCAGCGCTTGCTGGCCCTCATCCACCTCACCCCCGGGATGGCGGGCTTCTTCATCTTCATCGTGGTGCCGCTGATCGCCTCCCTGGTGATCAGTCTCTACAACTGGCCTCTCTACGGCGAGCGTGAGTTCGTGGGCCTGCAGAACTACGTGCAGCTTCTGTCGGGCGCCGACCCCGTGTTCTTCAAGGTCCTGGGCAACACCGCGATCTTCGCGATCGGGTACACCATCGCCAACCTGGTCATCTGCACCGGCATCGCGGTGTGGCTCCACTCGCTGCCCGAATGGGGCGGCTTCTTCCGCATCCTGTTCTTCATCCCCGTCGTCACGCCGATGGTGGCCAACGCACTCGTGTGGCGCCTCATGCTGCAGGACAACGGCCTGGTCAACACCCTGCTGGGCGGCGTCGGCATCACCGGCCCGTCGTGGCTGGGCGACGGCAACTGGGCGCTGGTCTCGCTGGTCATGATGTCGCTGTGGCAGGGCGTCGGCTACAACATCGTGGTGCTGGCCGCGGGCCTCAACAACATCAACCCGTCCGTGATGGAGGCGGCCCGGATCGACGGCACCAACGCGTGGAACCGCTTCTGGCGGGTCACGTTCCCGATGCTGTCGCCGTCGCTGTTCTTCGCCTCGGTCATGACCGTCATCGGCGGCTTCAAGGTGTTCACGCAGCCCTACATGCTCACCAAGGGTGGGCCGGGCGACTCCACCAACACCATCGTCCTGTACCTGTACCGGGCCGGTTTCTCCTACGACCGCCTCGGCTTCGCGTCGTCGATGGCCTGGATCCTGTTCGTGATCATCATGCTGTTCACCGCCCTGCAGTTCCTCGGCCAGAAGAAGTGGGTGAGCTACGATGCCTGACACCCTGACAAGGCAGTCGGCCCGGTCGCGGGTCCGTCCCGCCAGGATCATCAGCAAGGTCCTGCTGGCGCTGTTCGGGTTCGTCTTCTTCGTCCCGTTCATCTGGATGTTCGTCAGCTCCATCAAGCCCAGCCAGGAGGTGCTGCTCAGCGGTGCCGACATCGTCGGGTCCGAGGTGCGCTGGAGCAACTACGCCGAGGTGTTCACCGCCATCCCGTTCGGCCGGATCCTGCTCAACACGTTCTTCATCGCAGGCATGGGCGCACTCATCGCCGTGACGGTGTCGGTGCTCAGCGCCTACGCGTTCGCGCGACTGGAGTTCCCCGGCCGCAACAAGCTGTTCGCCGTGTTCATCGCCACGCTGATGTTGCCCATCGAGGTGCTGGTCATCCCGCTGTTCATCGGCGCCAACGAGTTCGGCGCGGTCAACACCTACTCGATGGTCATCCTGCCGTTCGCCTTCGGCGCCTTCGGCACGTTCCTGCTGCGCCAGTTCCTGCTGTCGCTGCCGCCCGACTACGAGGAGGCGGCCCGCATCGACGGCGCCGGCCAGCTCAAGCTGCTGTGGCACGTGATCGTGCCGCTGTTGCGCGGCCCCATCGCGATCGTCGCCGCGTTCGCGTTCATCGACTACTGGAACGCGTTCCTGTGGCCGCTGATCATCATCACGGACCCGGCCAAGGCGCCCCTGCAGCTCGGCCTGTCCATGTTCTCGGGCGAGCGCGGCACCGACTGGGGGCCGCTGATGGCGGCCTGTTCGGTGGCCGTCGCGTTCTCACTCATCATCGTCGTCCTGATGCAGCGCCAGCTGTCGCGGGGCATGAATATCGGAGGTTTCGGTGGTCGATGACCAGCAGCGCTGGGAGGCGCTCAACGCACGAGGCACGCCGGAGTGGTTCCGGCGCGCCAAGCTCGGCTTCTTCATCCACTGGGGGCCCTACTCGGTGCCGGCCTGGGCCGAACCGACGGCGGAGCTCGGCACCGTCGAATCGGCCACCGAGTGGTACACGCACAACCCCTACTCGGAGTGGTACTACAACACCATCCGGCTCGAGGGCAGCCAGGCGTGGCAGCACCAGCGCGACGTGTACGGCGGCCGCCCCTACGACGACTTCATCGACCAGTGGAGGGCCGAGCACTTCGACGCCTCCGCGCTGGTCGGCGAGTTGGCGGAGGCCGGCGCCGACTACCTCGTGCTGACCACCAAGCACCACGACGGCGTCTGCCTGTGGGACGCGCCGGGCACGGACCGCAACACGGTCGCGCGCGGCCCGCACCAGGACCTGGTCGGTGCCTATGCCGACGCGTGCCGCGAGCACGGCGTCCGCTTCGGGGCCTACTACTCGGGCGGCCTGGACTGGCACGAGCGGCCGTTCCCGCCGATCGGCGAGGCCGACACCTGGTCGTGGGACGGCCTGCGTCCGCTGGACGAGGGGTACGCGTCGTACGCGGCAGACCACGTGCGTGACCTGGTGCGGCGCTACCAGCCCGACGTGCTCTGGAACGACATCGAGTGGCCGGACGCCGGCAAGAACTTCGAGCCGCACGGCATCGGCTCGGTGTTCGAGGAGTACTACGCGGCCAAGCCCGACGGCGTGGTCAACGACCGCTGGAACGTGCCGCACGCCGACTACGTCACCAGCGAGTACCAGCACATGCTGGACAACGAGGACGCCCGCATGTGGGAGAACTGCCGCGGCGTCGGCCTGTCGTTCGCGTACAACCAGGAGGAGGACCTGTCGCACGCGTTGGCGGGGCCGATGGCGATCCGCCACCTGGTCGACGTGGTGACCCGCGGTGGCCGGCTCCTGTTCGGCGTCGGCCCCATGGCCGATGGCCGGCTGCCCGAGTGGCAGTCGCAGGTGGTGGCCTCCGTCGGCCGGTGGGTCCGCCCCGCGGGGGAGTTCCTGCAGGTCACGCCGACGGACCGGGAGTTGGACCTCGGCCCGGACGTGTGGGTACGTCTCGGCCGGGCCGAGGACGGCTCGACGTTGGCGTTCATCGACGCCGACACCCCCGTCGAGGTGGCCGGCGATCTGCTGACGCCCGAGTGGGGGATGCTGCTCGACGGCGTGCTGACGCTGGCCCCGGACCGCCCGGGTGCCGCGGTGGTGCGCCTGTCGTAGCCGGCGCCCCGGCGCCGATGGAAGACAGGTGCGGGTTGCGCAACGGCTACGGTGCGCAACCCGCATCTGTCTTGTGCCGGCCTGGGCCGGCCAGGAAGTCAGGAGACGGCGACTGCCGGTTGCGCGGCGCGCTTCGACGAGTCCAGCACGCGCAGCAGTGGGGCGTAGTGGCGCTCGACGGCGGCCCGGTACTCCTCGAGGTCGCCGGCGAGGGCGGCATCGAGCATGGCGCGGTGGGCGTCGACGGTGTCGTCCAGGTCGCGGGGGGTTGGGACGCCGAGCCGGGGCGCGATCAGCGTGTGGACGTCCCAGAAGGCCGCCACCAGCTGCGCGTACAACTCGTTGCTCAGCACCTCTGCCAGGTTGAGGTGGAAGAGCCGGTCCTCGGTGGCGAAGCTCTCTCCCGCGGCCTTCTTCTCCGTCATCTTGTCGCACAGGGCGGCGAGCTCGGATGACTGCCCACCGCTCATTCGCTCAACGACACCCGGCGCGAGCGACTGGTCGAGAGCCATGCGGACCTCGACGATCTGGCGCAGCGTCTCGAAGTCCTCGCCGGGCAGGACGACGCCCTTGAAGGCGAGGCCCTCGACGAGTGGGCGCAGCGACATCTTGCCGACGAACATGCCCGTGCCGTGGCGCACCTCGAGGATGTCCAGCGTGACAAGGGTGCGGATCGCTTCGCGCAGGTTGGAGCGGGAGACGCCGAGGGCTTCGATGAGCTGCACTTCAGTGGGCATGGGGTCACCGGGCTTGAGCTTTTCGCGCAGGATGTGCTCCTTGACCGCCTGGGTGGTCTGGCGGAGTCGCTGCGGTTCGTGGCTGTTGATCACAATCCTCTTACTTTCAGAAGGCTGAGCACTTTTTGTGAGCGTGTGCAGTCTAACGCCCTGTATCATGCAATACTGACGCATGTCAGACATCGGATGTCCGATAAGTAGGAGAGTTTTCAATGACGAACCCCATGGGCGCGAACACCTCGCGCCGCAACCTGTTCAAGCTCGCTGGGTCGTTCGGCGCAGCAGCGGCGCTCGCCGGTGGCCTCGCCGCCTGCAGCCCCGCTGATTCGCAGCCGACGCCGGGCAGCACCACCACCGCCGCCGGCACCGACACGACCCCCGCGTCGCCGGCCCCGGCCGCGACCGACGGCAAGATCACCGCTGCCATCTCGTACGAGCTGGGCACCAACGGCTACGACCCCATGAGCACGACGGCCGCCCTCACCCTGGCCGCCAACTGGCACACCATGGAGGGCCTCACCGAGCTGCACCCGGCCACCCGCGAGATCTACGCCGCGCTGGGCGCCGACCTGCCGCAGCAGGTCGACGAGACCACGTGGGAAGTCACGCTGCGTGACGGTGCCGTATTCCACGACGGCACCCCGGTGACCACCGACGACGTCGTCTTCTCGTTCGAGCGCGTGCTGAACCCGGACAACGCCTCGCTCTACGCCTCGTTCATCCCCTTCATCGACACGGTGACCGCCAAGGACGACAAGGCCGTCACCATCAAGACGAAGTACCCCTTCTCGCTGGTCCCCGAGCGCCTCGCGGTCGTCAAGATCGTCCCGAAGGCCCTCGTCGAGGCCGACCAGAAGGCCTTCGACCTGGCCCCCGTCGGCACCGGCCCCTACAAGCTCACCGACAACGGTGCCGCCTCGCAGGTGCTGAAGTTCGAGCGCTTCGACGAGTACACCGGCCCGCAGCCGGCCCGCGCCGCCACCATGGAATGGCAGATCATCCCCGATGACTCCACCCGTACCAACGCGCTGAGCTCCGACTCGGTCCAGGCCATCGACTCCGTGCCCGCCGCCAACCTGGCGCAGCTGGCCGAGAGCAAGTCCGTCGCCGCCGAGCAGGGCTTCGGTCTGCTCTTCCTGATGTTCAACTGTGGCTCCGCCCCGATGGACGACGTGCGCAACCGTCAGGCCGTCCTCTACGCCCTCGACTACGACCGCATCTGCAAGGTCGGCATGTCGGACCTGGCCTCCCCGGCCAAGTCCTTCGTGCACGAGGCGCACCCCGCCTTCAAGGAGGCCAAGGTGCAGTACGCCGGCAACACGGAGAAGGCCAAGGAGCTCCTCGCGGAGACCGGCCTCAAGGAAGTGCGTCTGCTCTCGTCCGACCACGGCTGGTTCGCCGCCGTGCGCCCGATGGTCAAGGAGTCGCTCGAGGCCGCCGGCCTGACCGTCACCTACGAGGAGAAGAAGTCGGCCGACGTCTACGGCACCATCGACGGCAACGCCGGTGCGTTCGACATCGTCATGGCCCCCGGCGACCCGTCGGTCTTCGGTGACGACGCCGACCTCCTGATCCGCTGGTGGTACGCCGGCGACGTCTGGACCGACTCGCGCATGCACTGGAAGGGCCAGGACTCCTACAACCAGGTCCAGGACCTGCTGGAGACCGCCGCCACCTCCACCGGCGACGAGCAGCTGGGCGCATGGCACAGCATCTTCGACATCGTGTCGGAGAACGCCCCGCTGTACCCGATCTTCCACCGCAAGTCCCCGACCGCCTTCGACCCCGAGACCCTGCAGGACTTCAAGCCGATCGCAGTGACCGGCCTGTCCTTCGTCGGCGTGGGCTCGACCAAGTAGCACCCTCCCGCCGGGCCCCTGGCACTCTCCGGGGCCCGGCCTCCCAACCGCCGTCGGTCATCTCCACGCGGTTCCCATGTCTCCGGCCGGGGCCCCTCACAAGGGGCCCCGCGCGGAGACATCCCCTCTGACGCACCCATATGGGCGGACAACCCGCCCGCAAGGAGCGACGACACTGTGTCCAATCTGATCCGGCTACTTGGTCGGCGCCTCATCGCGCTGCCGATCATGGTGCTGGGCGTCACGCTGCTGGTCTTCATCGTGATGTCTTTCTCCAGCGCTGACCCCGCACGTCTGGCGCTCGGCGAGAGCGCATCGCTGCAGGCGCTCAACAACTACCGCGAGGCCAACGGGCTCAACGACCCCACCGTGGTGCGGTTCTTCCGCTACCTCGGCGGCCTCGTCCAGGGTGACCTCGGCCAGTCATTCACCGGCGTGCCGATCTCGCAGATGGTGGGGGAGAACTTCCCCCTCACCCTGCAGCTCACCTTCATCGGCCTCGCCATCGCCGTCGTGATGTCGCTCGTGCTGGGCGTGCTCGCGGCGCTCTACCGCGACCGCTGGCCCGACCAGGCGATCCGCGTGTTCTCCATCGCGAGCCTGGCCACCCCGTCGTTCTGGCTGGCGCTGCTGCTGATCCAGGGCTTCGGCAACATCCCCGGCGGCCTCGGCTGGTTCCCCGCAGTGGTCAACTGGATCCCGTTCACGCAGGACCCTGCCGGCTACGCCAACATGATCTTCCTGCCGGCGTTCGCGCTGGCCGTCCCCGTCGCCGGCTCGTTGACGCGTGTCGTGCGCACCGCCATGGTCGAGGAACTCGACCGTGACTACGTGCGCACCGCCATCGGCGCCGGCATCCCGAAGAGCGTCGTCATCAGCCGCAACGTGCTGCGCAACGCGCTGATCACCCCGCTCACCGTGCTCGGCCTGCGCGTCGGCTACCTCATGGGTGGCGCCGTCGTCATCGAGATGATCTTCAACATCCAGGGCATGGGCCAGCTCATCTTCCAGGGCATCACCCGCAACGACGTCAACATCGTCCAGGGCGTCACCATCACGGTGGCGATCGCCTTCATCATCATCAACCTGATCGTGGACCTGCTCTACGTCATGGTCAACCCGCGGATCAGGAGCATCTGATGCTGTCACTGTCTGCCGAAGCCAAGAAGAAGCTCACCCAGCCCGGGCTGCGTTTCCAGAGCCTCAAGGCGCTTCCCCTCAGCTCGAAGATCGCCATCGGCGTCCTCGTCATCATGGCGCTGCTGGCAGTGTTCGCGCCGCTGATCGCCCCGTACTCCCCGAACGCCTCCGGCCTCGTCCCCGAGGACATGGTCGTGCTGCAGGAGGTCACCATCGAGGGCGTCGGGACGCAGGTGATCCCCGACAACTCGGTGGCCCCCAACTCCACGTTCCTGTTCGGCACCGACGACGCGGGCCGCGACATCCTCTCGCGCGTCATCCATGGCACCCGGGTCTCCCTGCTGGTGGGCCTCGCCGCCACGGGCCTGGCGCTGGCCGTCGCCGCGGTGCTCGGCTCGATCGCCGCGACGGCGGGCAAGGTCGTCGCCGAGGTGCTGATGCGCATCCTCGACATCATCATGAGCTTCCCCGGCATCGCGCTGGCCGCGGTGCTGGTCACGGCGATGGCGTCACGCCTGCCGATCCTGCCCGTGGTGATCATCTCGATCGCGTTCCTCTACGTGCCGCAGCTGACCCGCGTCGTGCGTGCCAACGTCCTGGCCCAGTTCGGCGAGGACTACGTGTCCGCGTCGAAGGTCATGGGCGCCCGCACCTGGTGGATCCTCATCAAGCACGTCGCCCGCAACTGCCTGGCCCCGATCATGGTGTTCGCCACCGTGCTCGTGGCAGACGCCATCGTCTTCGAGGCCTCGCTGTCCTTCATCGGCACCGGCATCACGTCGGTCAACGCCGCCACGTGGGGCAACATCCTCTCCGAGGGCAAGGCCCTGCTGCTGTCGGGCCACTGGTGGGTCACGTTCTTCCCGGGCGTGTTCATCCTGATCACCACGCTGAGCCTCAACATCCTCTCCGAGGGCCTCACCGACGCCCTGGCGTCGCCGAAGATCAAGAGCCGCGTCAACGTCCAGGCCGAGGAGGACGCCATGGCCGGCACCTCCGTCGCCGACGGCATCGCCCACGCCAACGCCACCCAGCGCGAATCGCTCGACGGGCGCCTGCAGGCGCTGATGGCGGCCGAACTGGCGCGCACCGACCGGTTGGTGCTCGACAACCCCGACGCCGAGCCGCTGCTCGTCGTCGAGAACCTGTCGATCTCGTTCCCGAGCGCGCACGGCGACGTCGAGATCGTCGACAACGTCTCGTTCACCGTCCGCCCCGGCGAGACGATGGGCCTGGTCGGCGAGTCCGGCTGTGGCAAGTCGATCACCTCGATGGCGATCATGGGCCTGCTGCCCGACACCGCCAAGATCGAGGGCTCGGTCCGGTTCGCCGGTCAGGAACTGCTCACCATGTCGCCGAAGGAGCGCAACGCGCTGCGCGGCCACGAGATGAGCATGGTCTACCAGGACGCGCTCAGCTCGCTGAACCCGTCGATGCTGATCCGCAGCCAGATGGCGCAGCTCACCAGGCGTGGCGGTCAGCGCACCGCCGAGGAACTCCTCGAACTGGTGGGCCTCGACCCGGTGCGCACGCTGAAGTCCTACCCGCACGAACTCTCGGGCGGCCAGCGCCAGCGCGTGCTCATCGCCATGGCGCTGACCCGCAACCCGCGCCTCGTGATCGCCGACGAGCCCACCACGGCCCTCGACGTCACCGTCCAGGCGCAGGTCGTCGACCTGCTCAACGAACTGCGCGAGAAGCTCGGCTTCGCAATGGTCTTCGTCAGCCACGACCTCGCCCTCGTGGCCCAGGTCGCGCACCGCATCACGGTGATGTACGCCGGCCAGGTCGTCGAACAGGCAGGCACCCGGGAACTGCTCAGCAACCCGATCCACGAGTACACCCGCGGCCTGCTGGGCGCGGTCCTCTCGATCGAACAGGGCGGCGGACGGCTCCACCAGGTGCCGGGCGTCGTGCCCTCGCCGCGCGAGTTCGTCGCCGGCGACCGCTTCGCGCCCCGCTCGGCCTACCCGACGATCGGCCTGGACGAGAAGCCCACCCTGCGGCCGGTGCCCGGCAAGGACCACCTGTACGCCCGCACCGATGCACTCGAAGCCCTGCTGGAGAAGGAGGCGGTCCGATGAGCACCACGCCAGTGATCCAACTCGAGGACGTCCACGTCATCCACAAGGCCCGCACCGGCAAGCTGTTCCGCCCCGACCGGGTGCACGCCGTCAACGGCGTCACCGCCTCCGTCAGCAAGGGCGAGACGCTCGGCCTGGTGGGCGAGTCCGGCTGTGGCAAGTCCACCCTCGCCCGCGTGATGGTCGGCCTGCAGCCGGTCACCAGCGGCACGGTGCGCTACTTCGGCGAGGAGATGAAGCTCAACGCCGACGGCCGCAAGAAGCTGGGCCGCGCCGTGTCGGTCGTGTTCCAGGACCCGGCCACCGCGCTGAACCCCCGCATGCTCGTGCGCGACGCACTGCTGGACCCGTTCAAGGTGCACGGCGTCGGCACGCCGAAGGAGCGCGAGCAGCGCGTCAAGAAGCTGCTCGACCTCGTCGGCCTGCCCCAGTCGGCGCTCGACGTCCTGCCCCGGCAGATCTCCGGCGGCCAGCGCCAGCGCGTCGCGATCGCCCGGGCCCTCGCGCTCGAGCCCGACGTGATCATCGCCGACGAGCCCACCTCTGCCCTCGACGTGTCGGTGCGGGCCCAGGTGCTCAACCTGCTCACCGACCTCAAGGACGAACTCGGCCTCGGGCTGGTCTTCATCAGCCACGACATCAACACCGTGCGGTTCATCTCCGACCGCATGGCGGTGATGCTCGCCGGCCAGATCGTCGAGACCGGCCCCGCCGACGAGATCTTCGCCAACCCGCAGCACGCCTACACCCGGACCCTCCTGGGTGCCGTGCCCTCACTCCTCTGACCCATCTCCACCGAAAGAGAAACAGCAATCATCATGCAGAAACTGCGTGGCATCGTCCCCCCTGTAGTCACCCCGATGAACGAAGACGGCACCGTCGACTTCGAAAGCCTGGACAAGGTCGTCGACCACCTCATCGACGGCGGCATGGCCGGCCTGTTCGTCCTCGGCTCGTCCGGCCAGGTCGCCTACCTGACCGACGAGGAGCGTGACCAGGTCATCAAGCGCACCGTCGAGCGCACCGCCGGCCGCGTGCCGGTGCTCGTCGGCACGCCCGACCTCACCGCCCGTCGCATGGTCGAGTGCGCCCGCCGCGCCGTCGCCCTCGGCGCCGACGCCGTCGTCGTGACCTCCCCGCTCTACGCCCTCAACGACATGGCCGAGATCGAGGAGCACTTCCGCATCGTCGCCGCCGGCGTCGACGTGCCGGTCTACGCCTACAACGTGCCCGTCCGCGTCCACAACTACCTCGCCGTCGACATGCTCGTGCGCCTCGGCAAGGAAGGCGTCATCGCTGGCGTCAAGGACTCCTCCGGCGACGACGTCGGCTTCCGCCGCCTCGTCCAGGCCAACAAGGCCGCGGGCTCCCCGCTGGAACTGCTGACCGGCCACGAGGTCATGGTCGACGGCATGCTGCTGCTCGGCGCCGACGGCGCCGTCCCCGGCCTCGCCAACGTCGACCCCGCCGGCTACGCCCGCATGTGGGAGGCCGCCGAGGCAGGCGACTGGGTCAGCGTGCGCGACGAGCAGGACCGCATCACCAAGCTGTTCGAGATCGCCTTCGTGCCCAAGGGCATGTCCGGCGACGCCGGCGGCATCGGTGCGTTCAAGCAGGCCATGGCCAGCCTCGGCGTCATCGCCTCCGGCGCCATGCCCGCCCCCATCCGCCCGCTCGACGACTCCTGCAAGCCCGCCATCGAGGGCATCCTGCGAGAGGTCGGCCTGCTGGCATGAGCTACGCGGTAGGGGTCGATCTCGGCGGCACGAAGACCGCCGTTGCGCTGGTGTCCTCCGAAGGGGTGCTGGGCGACGTCGTGACCGCCCCGACCCCTGCCGCGGACGGCGGTGACGCCGTGCTCGACGTCGTCGCCGACCTGGTCCGCCAGGTCGCCACCGACGACGTCGTGGGCATCGGCGTCGGCACCGCGGGAGTCGTCGACTCACGCACCGGCCGCATCATCTCGTCGACCGACACGTTCTGCAGCTGGGTGGGCACCGACGTGCCCGCCGGGCTGCGGGCCCGCCTCGGCTGGGCACCCGGCCGACGCGTCGTCGCGCTCAACGACGTCGACGCCCACGCCATGGGCGAATACCGCTTCGGGGCGGCGCGCGGCCTGGACTCACTGTTCATGGTCGCCGTCGGCACCGGCGTCGGCGGCGCGCTCGTGCTCGACGGGAAACTCCGCAACGGGCACCACCACGTCGCCGGCGAGATGGGGCACATCCCCACCCCCGGCGCCGAGTCGATGCGCTGCCCCTGCGGCCGCCTCGGCCACCTCGAGGCCATCGCCGCCGGCCCGGCGATCGAGCGGCGCTACGCGTCGTTCGGCAACGAACGCGCCTCCGGCCGCGAGATCATGTCGCGCGCCACCGGGTATGACGACGACGCGCGCACCGTCGTGCGTGACGCCGCCGTCGCACTCGGCAGGGCCATCGCAGGGATCGTCACCGTCGTGGACCCGGCCGCCGTCGTCATCGGCGGGGGAGTCGCCGACGCGGGCCCCGTCTGGTGGCAGCCGCTGACCGACACCATCCGCAGCGAGGTCATCTCCGTCCTCGCGGAGCTACCCGTGCTGAAGGCCGAACTGGGATCGTCGGCCGCCCTGGTCGGTGCCGCCGCCCAGGTCTTCGTCACCGAGGAGAAGTCATGAACGCAGTCATCCAGCAGCTCAAGGGGAAGCTGATCGTCTCGTGCCAGGCGTACCCGGGCGAGCCGATGCTCGACCCGAACACGATGGCCCAGGTCGCCGAGTCGGCCGTCCGGGGCGGCGCCGCCGCCATCCGGGCCAAGGGCCTGGCGGACCTGCGCGCCATCCGGCAGCGGGTCGACGTGCCGCTGATCGGGCTGGTGAAGGTGGGCGACACGGGCGTGTACATCACCCCGACGCTGAAGGACTGCATCGAGGTGGCGGAGACGGGCTGCGAGATCATCGCGATCGACGGCACCCGCCGCGAGCGCCCGGACGGCCGGACGTTGGCCGAGACCATCGCCGAGTTCAAGGCGCAGTTCCCCGAGGTGCTGGTCATGGCCGACTGCGGCTCCGAGGGTGACGCAGTCGCCGCGGAGCAGGCAGGTGCCGACATCATCGGCACCACGCTCGTCGGCTACAGCGGCGAGCGCCCCAAGACGACGGGAGTCGACTGGGAGGCCGTCGACCAGATCGTGGCCGCGGTTGAGCGCCCGGTGCTCGTCGAGGGCCGCGTGCACACGCCGCAGGTCGCCGCCGAGGCGATGCAGCGCGGTGCCTGGAGCGTCGTCGTCGGCACGGCCATCACGCACCCCGCTACCATCACCGGCTGGTTCGCCGACGCCGTCCACAACGCTGGTTGAGCCCCGCCACGCTGGTTGAGCGGCGCAACGCCGGTTGAGCCGCGCAACGCTGGTTGAGCCGCGCCAGCGACGAAGGAGCCAGCGCGGTCGAAACCCGCCAGGCGTACATGACGTCCGCAACTCCAGCTCGGATCGCCGCGGTCACAGGGGCGCCCTCCTCGCCCGTGGGGGACCCCCGCCCGTCCGGTCGTGTGGTCGGTGGCCCGAGCAGGCGGCGGACGGGCACCCCCAATGCCCGACCTACCGCGTCGGGCGCCCCTGTGCCCACGGCAAAATCCCTACGGCGCCGGGGGTTGCTCTGGGCGCCTGTGGCTGGGCATCGCGGGTCGCTGGGGGCCTGGGCTCGAGAAGTAGGAAAGGACCGACATGATCACCCTCGCCAAGACCGGTGAGCCCCTCGAGGGCTCGGCCTTCGACGCACCCTGTTACCGGATCCCCGCCCTGGCGGTCACGGCGACCGGTCGGGTCATCGCGGCCTGGGACGTGCGGGCCGATTGGCGCGACCTCCCCGGCCCCTTCGACCTCGTCCACCGCACCTCCGACGACAGCGGCCAGACCTGGTCGGACGTCAAGGTGCTGCGCCGCCGCACGGACGCCGGCGGTTTCGGCGACGCCAGCTTCCTGGTGAGCGCCTCCGGCGCCCTCCACTGCTGGTACGTCGGCTCGACGGGACGCTCGTTCTTCACCGCCGATGCCGGGCCGGACGGTGAGGGGCTGAGGCTCTGGCTCGCCACCTCGATCGACGACGGCGACACCTGGACACACCGCGACCTCACCGCGGAACTCAAGCCCGCCGACGTCACCGGCATGTTCGCCTCCTCCGGCCACGGCGCCACCCTCAGCACGGGCCGACTGCTCCAGCCCTTCGTACTGCGCACGCTCGCAGGCGAGCACTTCGTGGCCATGGCGTACTCGGATGACCACGGCGACACCTGGCAGCTCGGCGAGCGCATCGGCCCCGACTGCGACGAGAACAAGGTGGTCGAGCTGCCCGACGGCCGCGTGCTGCTGCACGCCCGCACCCGGCCCCGCCGACGCTGGGCCATCTCCACCGACGGTGGCATCAGCTTCTCCCAGCCCGTGCCGCACGAGCAGCTCGTCGACCCCGCCTGCAACGGCGGCCTCGCCCGCTGGGCCGACGACCTCGTGTGCACGCTCCTCGACGACCCCCGCGAACGCCGACGCCTCGCGCTGCGCGTCAGCCACGACGGTGGCACCACCTGGGGCGACTCCGTGATGATCGACAACGGCGCGTGCGCCTACTCGGTGGCGGCGGAGCTGCCCGACGGCCGGCTGGGCGTGCTCTGGGAGGCCGGTGACTACGCCGCCCTCAACTTCGCGGCCATCGCCCGCAGCGAGGTGGGCCTCGACGGGGGAGTGGTCACCCTCACCGCCATCGAGAGCGATGGCGGCAGCGCCGCTCCGCCGGAGGTCGCCCCCGACGACTCCTGAGCCAGCGGCGAAGGGCCCGAACTTATCGCTACGCAAACAGAGTGGCCGATGTGGATAATCCACATCGGTCACTCTGATTCGGTAGGGAAAAGCTCAGCGCACCGAAATGTGCACGTGGTCGTAGTGGTTCGCCGACACCGAACCCCGGTCCGACATCCCGCGCCAGCCGTCACCGGCGCGCTGAGTGGTCCAGATCTGCTGTTCGTAGATGACCTCGATGATCCCCAGCGCGCTCGCGTTGGCCCGCGCCCACCGGGCGACCTCCCAGCCGTACTCGCCGCTGACCATCACGTCGATGGCCTGGCCGCTGCCGTGGTAACTGTCGTTGTCACCGGGGCGGTAGCCGCCGTACGAGTCGACCGCCGGGAACTCGGCGCACACCGCCCGCAGCACGCCGACCGTGCGGTCCGTCAGGTTGCGCTCCAGCCCGGCGGCCTTCTCGCACGCGGCGGTGGAGAACCCCGACGACGACTCTGCCGCCGCTGCGACCGCGGGCTTGCTTTCGGCCAGGAAGGACGCCTTGACCCACCCGGCGGCGTCGTCCACCGACACCTGCCGCCAGCCGTCCGCCTCCCACGCGGTCACCGCCACCTCGGCGCCAGCGGCCAGCGAGTCGAGCACCTCGAAATCGGTGCCGGGGCCGGTGCGCACGTTGACCGATGCCGACGCGAACAGGCTGCCGGCCGCATCGCTGAGCGCCGAGTAGTCGACGGCGGGCTCAGCCGGCGCCTCCACCGCGGCCTCGGCCGAGCCTTCGGCCTCCGCAGCGACGCCTCCGGCGGCCGCGACCTCGCCCGACGCGGCCGTGCCCGACACCGCAGAGGCCTGCTCGGGCGCGGGGGAGGCCGGGGTGGCGGGCGCACTCGGCGACACCGTCGGCTCGGGCGTCACCACCTCGGGGTTGGCCGCCTTGGCCGCCTCCAGGTCGAGGGGCTCTTGGCTGGGGCTCGCCGACGGCGACAGCGCGGGCCGCGCCTGGCTGCGCGAGACGCCGAGGTCTGCCACCGCCCGAGGCGCCTGCACGGCCTCCGTGGTCTCCGTGCCTGCCGGCCCGAGCCAGAGCACGCCGGCGGCCAAGCCTCCCACCGACAAGACCGCCAGCGGCGCCACCACGAGGCGCACCATCCGTCCGCGCCGTGTCGTGGCGCCCAGCGCCCGACGGGCAGGGTTCACGATTCCGAGCTCGGCCGCATCGTCCACCGCTGCTGCCCGTCGAGGTTCTGACATACCTTCGCCTTTCCTGAGAATGCCCTAAGGTTTTCTCAGGATAGGTCGTGGTCAGGCGGAATCCAAGTTGAGGACGGCCCCGTTTCCTGTGAATCAGGTAAGGGAGTTACGCTCCTCGACGATCCGCCGCTCCAGCGCGATGAACGACGTGCACCGCTCGCGCAGCTGCGACAGCGACCCGCCGTCGAAAGCATCCCCCAGCAGCGTGTGGTCGATCCCGACGGCGGGTGCACCCGCCTTGAACCACTCGCCGGCCGCGTACGCGCCGATGCCGCCCAGCGGGATGACCCGGTCGGCCAGCCCCAGCTCCCGGAGGCGGGCGGCCATCGCGTGGCCCACGACGTCGGCCGGGTGGAGGAGCGCGCCGTTGGACAGCTGCAGGGCACCGCGCACCTCACGAGGGGTCATCGCCGACCCGAAGCACTCGACCCCACGCTCGTCTGCCGCATCGGCGACGTCGCTGTCCGCCACGTCCGAGAACACGAAGGCCGCGCCCGCGTCGGCGGCGAGGTGCACGTGCGTGCTCGACGAGACCCGCAGCGCGCCGAACGTCGCCCGGGAGCCGAAGATCGTGGTGACGTCGCGCAATGCCTCGGCGGTGGCGGGCAGCGCGAACCGGGTGAACCCCTCCTGGATGAGCACCTCGACGACGCCGACATAGTCGTCGAGCGACGCATCGGGCAGGCACACCACAATTCCACGCACAGTCATGGGGACAATCTTGCCGCACGCGCACCCACATCGGCGCGGGCGGGTCTGTCGCGCGGACCGGCTTGCGCCTAGGCTTCCGCGCATGAGCCTCAACCTCACCCGCGCGCAGCGCCTCGACGAGCTGCCCTACACCCGCAAGCACAACAAGCTGCTCCTGGGCTCAGGCCTCGGCTGGGCGCTGGACGCCATGGACATCGGGCTCATCTCGTTCATCATGGCCGCGCTCGCCGCCGAGTGGGGCCTGGGCTCGGGCGAGTTGTCGCTGCTGGGTTCCATCGGGTTCGTCGGCATGGCCATCGGCGCCTCGCTCGGCGGGCTGCTGGCCGACAAGATCGGCCGCCGCCAGGTCTTCGCGCTCACGCTGCTCATCTACGGCATCGCGACGGGGGTCTCGGCCCTGTCCACGGGCCTGGCGATGCTGGTCGTGCTGCGCTTCATCGTCGGCCTGGGCCTCGGCGCGGAGCTGCCCGTGGCCTCGACGCTCGTGAGCGAGTACGCGCCGCGCCGGATCCGCGGACGTGTCGTGGTCGCGCTCGAGTCGTTCTGGGCCGTGGGCTGGCTGGCCGCCGCCACCATCGGCTTCTTCGTCGTGCCCAACGAGAACGGGTGGCGCTGGGCGCTGGCGTTGGGAGCCATCCCCGCGGCCTACGCGCTGTTCGTCCGGTTCGGGCTGCCGGAATCGGTCCGCTTCCTGGAGTCGCGCGGCCGCCACGCCGAGGCCGAGGAGGCGGTGCGCGAGTTCGAGGACGCGGCCGGCGTCACCGTCGACGACCGTGACAAGGCCCCCGACGGCGAGGTCGCCGCCGCGGCCAAGGTCACCCGTCGCGAGCTCTTCGGTGAGCGTTTCCGCACCCGCACCATCGCGCTGTGGCTGGTGTGGTTCGGCATCAACTTCTCCTACTACGGCGCGTTCATCTGGCTGCCCACCCTCCTGTTCGAGGGCGGCATGACGCTGGTGCGCTCGTTCGAGTTCACCCTCTACATGACGCTCGCCCAGCTGCCGGGCTACCTGGTGGCCGCCATCCTGATCGAGGTCTGGGGCCGCCGACCCACGCTGGTGACGTTCCTGGGCGGCTCCGTCGTCGGCGCGCTCGCGTTCGGCATGGCGCCAGGCATCGCCGAATCGCTGGCACCCGGCAACGCCTCCGCGGCCTTCGCCATCACGCTGGCGGCCGGCTGCACGCTGAGTTTCTTCAACCTGGGCGCCTGGGGCGCGCTGTACGCCATCACGCCCGAGGTCTACCCGACGGCGGTGCGGGCCAGCGGGGCGGGCGCGGCCACGGCGTTCGGCCGCATCGCCGCCATGGCGGCCCCGCTCCTGGTGCCCGTGATCGTCGGGGCGGCCGGTCGGCCCACGCTGTTCGTGGTCCTCGGCCTGATGTTCGCGTTGGCGATGGTGGCGGCCTGGTTCCTCCCGGAGTACACCGACAAGGCCCTCGAGGAGGCCTGAGCGCTCACTCGTCGGGGTCGACCTGCGGCAGCGCCGAGTAGTCGTCGGCGCCGTAGCTCGCGAAGTACTGCGCCATGGTGTCGGTCTGCAGCGCCTTCGCGAGCATCTCCAGCCGGCCCACGTCGACCACGTCGACCGACTGCCCCTGGATGGTCGCGAACCCGCGGATGGGGGCCTGCAGCATCCGTACGCCGTCGGCGCCGAAGATCCGCAGCTGCATGCCCAGCTCGGTGACGTAGCCGTTGGTCATCTGGTCGTCGACGGTGAGGGTGTCGGCGACCTGCCCGACGACCTCGTTGAACCGCGCCGGGTTGGTGACCGTCTCGGGCGTGGCGAGCTTGCCGATGATGGCCTTGACGACGGTGCGCTGCCGGTAGGCGCGGTCGAGGTCGCCGTTGGGCAGGCCGTAGCGCTCACGGACGTAGGTCAGGGCACGCTCGCCCTCCAACGTGACCTCGCCCTCCTCGAAGCGGTTCGCGCCACTGCCGGAGGCCCACGGGTTGTGCACCGTGACCCCGCCGACGGCGCCGGTGAGTTGAATGAACCCCTCGAAGTCGATGCCCACGGTGTGGTCCATCCGCACCCCGAGCAGGCTCTCGAGCGTGCGCACCGTGAGCGGCGCGCCGCCCCACGCGTAGGCGGCGTTGATCTTGGCCTCGCCGTGCTCGGGGACCTCCACCCACATGTCGCGGGGGAACGAGATGAGGTAGACGTGCTGGCGGTCGCCCGAGACGTGGGCCACCATCAGCGAATCCGAGCGGCCGCGTTCACCGTCGCGGCTGTCCGAGCCCATCAGCACGAAGTTGACGGGGGCCCTCGCCTCCGGCGCGTCACCCTTGGGCGCCGCGGGCTTGGGGCGGCCGACGTACTCGACGGGGGTCAGGCCCGGGTCGCGGTCGATGCTGTCGAGCGCCAGCCAGCCGCGGCCCACGTAGAACGCCAGCACCAGGGCGGGCAGCAGCAGCACCAGCACGCACACCATGAACAGCACGAACAGCGGGCCGCGGCGCCTGCGCGCACGAGGCACCTCGTCGCCCTCGTCGGGGCCGTCGTACCGGTCGTCGTCGAGGAGGGCTCGCTTCATGGCCTCATTCTCACCCGGGGCGCGTCCGGTGACCAATCGGCGCGCAACCGGTGTCCGCCCCGATCGGCGCAGGCGCCGACGGCGCTCTAGGCTGGGGGGCATGAACACTCCGGTTGACGCCACCTCCACCGAAGCCTGGGCAGATCTCCGCACGCTCAGGGACGCCCTCGTCCCCGACCTGCGCCACTGGTTCGAGGCTGACCCCCACCGCGCGGACGAATTCACGTTCGACCTGGCCGACCTCCGCGTCGACCTCTCCAAGAACCTCATCACCGACGACGTGCTCGGCGCGCTCGTCCGGCTCGCCGAGCAGGTCAACCTGCCCGAGCGGCGCGAGGCGATGTTCAACGGCGAGCGCATCAACGTCACGGAGAACCGTTCCGTGCTCCACACGGCGCTGCGGCTCCCGCGCGACGCCGAGCTCACCGTCGACGGGCAGGACGTCGTCGCCGATGTGCACGAGGTGCTCGACCGCATGTACGCCTTCGCCGACAAGGTGCGCTCGGGCGAGTGGACCGGCGTCACCGGCAAGCGCATCGAGACGGTGGTCAACATCGGCATCGGCGGCTCGGACCTCGGCCCCGTGATGGTCTACGAGGCCCTCCTGCCGTACAAGCAGGACGGCCTGGAGTGCCGCTTCATCTCCAACATCGACCCCAACGACTGCTACGAGAAGGTCAAGGACCTCGACCCCACCACGACGCTGTTCATCGTGGCCTCGAAGACCTTCACCACGCTCGAGACCCTCACCAATGCCCGCATGGCCCGCGACTGGTTCCTGGGCGCGCTGGCCGAGGCCGGCGCGGTCGACGACTCGGACGATGCCCGCACCGACGCCATCGCCAAGCACTTCGTCGCCGTGTCGACCGCGCTGGACAAGGTCGCCGACTTCGGCATCGACCCGGCCAACGCGTTCGGCTTCTGGGACTGGGTGGGTGGCCGCTACTCGGTGGACTCGGCCGTCGGCCTGCCAGTGGCCATCGCCATCGGCCCCGACGGCTTCCGCGACTTCCTCGCGGGGTTCCACGCCGTCGACACCCACTTCCGCACCGAGCCCGCGGAGCGCAACGTGCCGCTCCTGATGGGCCTGATCAACGTCTGGTACGTCAACTTCTTCGACGCCCACAGCCACGCCGTGCTGCCGTACGCGCAGTACCTGCACCGCTTCGCCGCCTACCTGCAGCAGCTCACGATGGAGTCCAACGGCAAGTCCGTGCGCTGGGACGGCACCCCGGTCACCACCGAGACCGGCGAGATCTTCTGGGGCGAGCCGGGCACCAACGGCCAGCACGCGTTCTACCAGCTGATCCACCAGGGCACCCGCATCATCCCGGCAGACTTCATCGCGGTCGCCAACCCGGCCCACCCGGTCACGGACGGCGACACCGACGTGCACGGCCTGTTCCTGGCCAACTTCTTCGCCCAGACCGCCGCGCTGGCGTTCGGCAAGACCGCCGAGGAGGTGCGCGCCGAGGGCACTGCGGAGGAGATCGTCCCCGCGCGGGTCTTCGAGGGCAACAGGCCCACCACGTCGATCATGGCGCCGGCCCTCACCCCGTCGGTGGTCGGTCAGCTCATCGCGCTGTACGAGCACATCACGTTCGTGCAGGGCGTCGTGTGGGGCATCGACTCGTTCGACCAGTGGGGCGTCGAACTCGGCAAGAAGCTCGCCCTCGAGATCGCCCCGGCGGTCTTCGGCGACGCCGAGGCCCTGGCCAAGCAGGACCCCTCCACCCAGTCGCTGGTGAGCTGGTACCTGCGCAACCGTGACTGAGGCAGCGCCGGGCAGGGCTCCCCGACGGTGGCGCAGGGCGCTGGTCGCCGTCGGGGTGGCAGCCGTGCTGGGCGTGCTGCCCGTGGCGCTGAGCGCCGGGCGCGTGGCCTGGCTGTCGTCGGGCCGCACCTACGGCGTGCAGCAGGCACCCGAGCGCGCCGTCGGCATGGTGCTGGGCGCCAAGGCCGACCCCTCCGGGCCGTCGGCCTTCCTGGCGGCCCGGCTCGACGTCGCCGCCAGGTTGTACGAGGCCGGCAGGATCCGCGCCATCCTCGTCACGGGCGACGGCGGCGCGGAGTCCAACGACGAGCCGATGGTCATGCGCACCTACCTCGAGCGGCGCGGGGTGCCGGCAGACCGGATCGTCGAGGACCCGGCCGGGTTCGACACCTACGACTCCTGCGTCCGGGCCCGCGACGTGTACGGCGTCTCGGAGATGACCGTGATCACGCAGGACTACCACCTCGGGCGGGCGATCGCGATCTGCCGTGAGGTGGGCATCGACGCCGTCGGCGTCGGCGACACCACCATGCTGGGGCGGTTCCCCTACAACTGGGTGAAGGGCTGGCTGCGCGAGTTCCCGGCCAACCTCAAGATGGAGTGGGACCTGCTCACTCGGCGCCAGCCCCAACCCGGCGCCCCGGACCCGTCGCTGCTGGCGGCGGCCGAGTCCTGAAACGGGCCGGGCAGCGCGCCGCTGGCAAGCAGTGTCCCCGCGCGGTGTTACCGTCTGTAGCGCAAGCCGCCCCACTTCTTCCCCGGAAGGTGCACCCCGTGAAGAGACTGTTCGCCCTGATGTTCATCGCCGCCGTCACGCTGGCGGGGCTGGTCGCCCAGCCGGCCGCCGCAGACGAGGCGTCGCAGAAGGCCAACGTCGTGGACATCGCCGCCATGGTGGACGCGCACAACGCGATCCGCGCGTCCAAGGACCTCAAGCCCCTCAAGTTCGTGCCGAAGGTGGCCGCCACCATCGCGCAGGAGTGGGCCATCTCCATGCAGAAGGCCGGCAAGATCTCCCACAACGACGACTTCCGCTGGAACGGCGCGCTCGCCTGGGGCGAGAACGTCGGCTGGAACGTGGGCTACGCCAATCCGGTGCAGACCATGATGGACGACTGGATGGCCTCGGAGAGCCACCGCGCGAACATCCTTGAGGCGTCCTACACCCACATCGCCGTCGGCCTGGTGCGCGTCGAATCCGAGATCTACGCCGCGGTGAACTTCTACCGCGAGCCGCTCGTCGACGCGGGCACGGCCTACGAGTCGGGCGCCCAGTGGCAGACGGCGGTGCAGCAGAACATCCAGGCCGTGAACCCGGCCAAGGCCGACGATGTCTACTCCAAGGACGGCACCTACGCCTACAACAACCGCCTCTGGAAGGTGGCCTGCGAGCCGTACTCGCGCACCGAGCGCTGCCGCACCGACATCTGGGCCACCGTCATCTCCTACAAGTCCGGCAACTACCAGCGCAGCACCGGCTGGGCCTTCAACAACCTCACCTACCAGCCGTCGGCCCGCAGCCTGTGGGTGGGCAACCCGCTGGCCACCAAGGGAGACCACGTGATCAACGGCCGCAAGTGGCGCACCGAGTGCGACACCGCGGCCACCGGCCGCAATGGCTGCCGCTCCTACATCCAGACCCCGGTCATCTCCGCCACCCCGAAGGCGGGCGGCGGCTACACGTTCACCGCCAAGACCGACTACGTGTTCAACAACATCGTGCGGTTCAGCTGAACCTGCCCATGGTGGGGTGACCCGCAGAGGACTAGTGTGTCGCCGTGCTCGATGCTCTTCGGCGGCTCTCCCCGGTGCGGGCCATCTTCGTCGCCTTCACGACGGCGGCCTGGGGTGGGATAGGCCTCCTCATGCTGCCGATCGCCAAGCGCGGCGAGGGCGGCGCCTCGCTCATGGAGGCGATCTTCACCGCCACGTCCGCGATCTGCGTCACGGGCCTCAACATCGTGGACCCTGGGTCCTACTGGACGCCGTTCGGCCAGACGGTCATCCTCGCGTTGATGCAGGTGGGTGGCTACGGGGTCATGACGCTGGCCACGCTGATCGGCTTCAGCGTGCTGGGCAAGATGTCGCTGCGTTCCAGGCTCACGGCCGCCACGGAGGCGCACACCGAGGGCCCGGGCGGCGTGCAGCACGTGCTGGGCGGCATCGTGAAGACCACGCTCGTCATCGAGGCCGTCACCGCGCTGCTGCTGACGCTGCGGTTCTGGCTCGGCCACGGCTTCAGCCTCCCCGACGCGGCGTGGCGCGGCCTGTTCCACGCGGTGTCGTCGTTCAACAACGCGGGCTTCGCGCTCTTCCCCGACAACATGATGGGCTTCGTCGACGATCCGTGGATCAGCCTGCCGATGGCCGGTGCCACCATCCTGGGCGGCCTGGGCTTCCCCGTCCTGCAGCAGTTGTGGCGCCACCACGGCAACCTGCTGGCCTGGAGCATGAACACGCGCATCGTGATCGTGATGACCATCGTCCTGCTGGTGGGCGGCACCGTGTTCATCACCGCCCTTGAGTGGACCAACCCCGGCACGCTCGGGCCGCTGGCGTGGCAGGACAAGCTGCTCGCCGGGTTCTTCCACTCGGTGCAGACCCGCACCGCCGGGTTCAACTCCATCGACATCGGGGCGCTGCACGAGGTGACGCTGCTGGGGATGGACGTGATGATGTTCATCGGTACCGGCCCCGCAGGCACCGGCGGCGGCATCAAGGTGACCACGTTCGCCGTGTTGTTCTTCATCATCTGGACCGAGGTGCGCGGTGACACCGCCGTGCACGTGTTCGGCAAGCGGCTGTCGCGCGCCGTGCACCGCCAGGCCATCTCGGTGGCCCTGCTCGCCGTCGCCCTGGTGGTGCTGGCCACCATGGCCCTGATGGTGTTGAGCCCCTTCGACCTCGACCCCGTGCTGTTCGAGGTAATCTCCGCCTTTGCGACGGTGGGCCTGTCCACCGGCATCACCGCAGACCTCGACGTGCTCTCGCAGCTGATCCTCTGCGTGCTCATGTACCTGGGCCGTCTCGGCCCCATCACGTTCGCCTCCGCGCTGGCCCTGCGCCACCGCAAGAGGCTGTACGAACTCCCCAAGGAAAGGCCGATCATTGGTTAACCTGCGCCCCCTCAAGAAGCCCGGCCATGCGTCGCTCGTCGACAGCATCGTCATCATTGGCCTCGGCCGGTTCGGGCAGTCGCTCGCCCTGGAGCTCATGGCCGACGGCGCCGACGTGCTGGCCATCGACCGCAACGAGGAACTCGTCCAACAGTTCAACGGCAAGATCACCCACGCCGTCCAAGCCGACGCCACCAACGAGGAGGTGCTGCGGCAGCTGGGCGTGCACGAGGCCACGCACGCCGTCGTGGCCATCGGCGACTCCATCGAGGGCAGCCTGCTCACCAGCTCGCTGCTGATGGGCTTCGGCGTGCGGCACGTGTGGGCCAAGGCCGTCTCCGATGCGCACGGCCGCATCCTGAGCCAGATCGGGGTCCACCACGTCGTCCACCCGGAGCGGGAGAGCGGCGTGCGGGTGGCGCACCAGGTGCGCGCCCAGCTGAAGGACTACATCGACCTGGGCGGTGGCTATGCCCTGGTGCGCACCACCCCGCCGGCCTCCGTGCTCGGGCAGCCGCTGCGCGAGGTGCACGTGCGTTCCAAGTTCGGAGTGACCGTCATCGCCTCGAAGCGTCCCGACGGACGCTGGGTCGACGTGTCAGGCGATTCGATCCTGTCGGCAGACGACGAGATCCTCGTCACCGGCCCGATCGAGAAGGCGGAGCGCTTCCACCTGGGCTGACCCGTCGTCGGGTCACCAGGCGGACACGCCCCGGCCCATGCCGTAGTACGTCCAGCCCGCGTCGGCCCACTCGTGCGGGTCGAGCACGTTGCGGCCGTCGATCACGTTGGGGGAGTTCACCAGCGAGATGAGCGACGACGGGTCGAGGCGCACGTACTCGCGCCACGGGGTCAGCAGCATGACGACGTCGGCGCCCGTGACGGCCTCCTCGACGGTCTCGGGCACGTTGAGGTCCGGCCGGCGTTCGCGGAGCGTGTGGGAGGCGGCGGGGTCGACGATTGCCAGTTCGGCGCCGCGGGCCCAGAGGCGGCCGGCGATGTCGAGCGCGGGGGAGTCGCGCAGGTCGTCGGTGTCGGGCTTGAACGTGATGCCCAGCACCGCGATCTTCTTCCCGACGAGCCGCCCGCCGACGGCCTCCTCGGCGAGGTTGACGGCGTGGTCGCGGCGGCGCAGGTTGATGGTGTCGACCTCCCGCAGGAACGTCAGGGCCTCGTCGACGCCGAGCTCGCCCGCGCGGGCCATGAACGCCCGGATGTCCTTGGGCAGGCAGCCGCCCCCGAAGCCGATGCCGGCCTGCAGGAACTTGCGGCCGATGCGGTCGTCGTGGCCGATGGCCTCAGCCAGGCGCGTGACGTCGCCGCCGGTGGCGTCGCACAGCTCCGCCATGGCGTTGATGAACGAGATCTTCGTGGCGAGGAAGCTGTTGGCGGCCACCTTCACCAACTCGGCCGTGGGGTAGTTCGCGAGGATCAGCGGCGTGTCGGCCGCCAGCTGCGTGGCGTAGCACTCGTCCAGCAGCTCCTTGGCCCGGTTGCCGACGGCCCGGTCCTCGCAGAGGCCGTACACGATGCGGTCCGGCGTGAGGGTGTCGCCGACTGCGTAGCCTTCCCGCAGGAACTCGGGGTTCCACGCCAGGATGATGTCCCTGCCGGACTCGGCGAGCCGGGCGGCGATGCCCTCGGCGGTGCCCACCGGCACCGTCGACTTGCCGGCCACCAGCACGGGGCGGCCGTCCTGGGGGGCGACGGCGTGCTCGAGGATGGTGTCGACGGCCTGGTGGACGTAGGTCATGTCGGCCCCGAGGCGCCCCTGCAGCTGGGGGGTGCCCACGCCGATGAAGTGGATCTGCGCGTCGGCGATCTGCGTGGGGTCCGTGGTGAAGCGCAGCCGGCCGGAGGCTACGTGCCTGGCGAGCAGTTCCGGCAGGCCGGGCTCGTGGAACGGCGCGACGCCCTGTGACAGCTTGCGGACCTTCGCCTCGTCGACGTCGAGGCCCACCACGTCGTGGCCCAGTTCGGCCATGCAGGCCGCGTGCACCGCTCCGAGGTAACCGCAGCCGATCACAGAAATGCGCATGGCTCACAGATTAGCCACACATCGAAGCCGTGCCCGAGTTGGGCGCCCAAGTTTCGGGTAGTTTCGAACGCAGGATGGATTTTAACGTTTCAATGCCACGCGTTATCCAATCGTTATGTTTCGCCAATAGGGGCCTGTGAGCGTGAAATTCTGTTCCCTGCATGAAATTCGAAAGCACGCGGCTTTCCCTTCCTTTCGACGGGTTTCACGTTCGTCCGGCCCGTCTTAGGCTGTGCCGTAGTGGGAGATCCAACGACGGAGCTCCTGTGGTGTCGATGGAGATGCGGACATGGTGCGGCCGGACGAAGCAGAGCGGCGGGAGTCCATCCACCGCGCTCTCGAGCGTCTCGGCAGGGCCACGGTGGCCGACCTGGCACGAGAGTTCGGGGTGTCCACCGTGACCATTCGCAAGGACCTCGACGCGCTCGAACGAAGAGGGTTGCTCACCCGGATCCACGGTGGCGCGACGCGCACCACGTTGAAGGATGAAGGCTCTTTCCCGTTCCGGCTCATGGACGCTGCCGAGCACAAGCGAGACATCGCCCGGCGGGCGGCGCGCTTGGTTCACAGTGGCGACACCATCGCGCTGGACTCCTCGTCGACCTGCCACTACTTGGCCCGGGAACTCCTGGAACTCCGTGACCTGACGGTGATCACCTACTCGTTGGCCACCGCCAGTCTCCTGCTCGACGGATCGTCAGCGACCGTCTTCCTTCTCGGAGGGCAGCTGCGGCGGTCTTCGAGGGCGACGACCCTGATCCACGTCGATGGTGTCAACGATCGCATCGACATGGGTTTCTTCGGCGCCCACGGTGCCAGCTACGAGGAAGGGCTCGCTGAGATCTCCATGGAGGAGGCCGATTCGAAGCGGGCGCTCACCCCGCGCTGCAACAGGCTGTACGCACTGGTGGATTCGTCGAAGTTCGGCGCCACCTCGTACCACGTCTGGTTACCCGCACAGCGGGTGACCGGTCTGATCACCGACGGCGAGGCCCCGGCCGCGCAAGTCGAACGATGGCGAGACCTCGGTGTCTATGTTGACACCGGGAGTTGGCCGTCCAGTCCCCGTTCCAACGACTGACCCACCCACCCATCCCAACCAAGGAGAATCATGTCCAAGGTATTCAAGAGCTTGATTGCGGCAGCAGCCGCGTCCACGCTCCTGTTCGCCAGCGCGTGCACCACGCGCAATGCAGAAACCCCAGAAGACACCGCGGCGCCTGCCACGTCCGCCGCTGCCGGCGACGAGACGACCGCTGCAGGCGGCGAGGAGGGCGCGGAATTCACCGTCGCCTTCGTCCCCAAGATCCAGGGCATCCCGTACTTCGAGGCGATGAACACCGGGGGCAAGGCCGCCGAGGCGGACATCCCCGGGCTCACCTGGGAGTACCAGGGACCGACGACGGCAGATCCCGCAGCGCAGGCCGACATCGTGCGCTCGATGATCCAGAAGAAGGTCGACGTGCTCATCGTCGCCCCGAACGATCCTGACTCCTTGGCCCCCATCCTCCAGGAGGCCAAGGACGCAGGCATCAAGGTCGGCACCTCGGATACCGATGCACCGAACTCGGTGCGTGAGGTCTTCGTGGAGCAGGCGACCGGGCAGGGCATCGGCGAGTACACCGCAGACACGCTGGCCGCGGCCATGGGCGAAGCGGGCAAGGCAGTCATCGTCTCCTGCGGCGAGACCGCGGAGAACCTCAACTCGTGGATCAAGATCGAGGAGGAGACGTTCAAGACGAAGTACCCGGAGATCGAACTGCTGCCGACCGTCTACGCGGGCGAGGACCAGAACCGCGCCGCACAGATGGCCACGGATCTGATGAACGCGAATCCCGACCTCAAGGGCATCATCGGCCAGTGCACGACCTCGGCCCCCGGCGTTGCCCAGGCCGTTCGTGACGCCGGCAAGATCGGCGAGGTCTTCACCGTCGGCGTGGGTACCCCGCAGGCGATGCTGCCTTACCTCGAGGACGGCTCTTCCTCCGGCTCCATCCTGTGGGACGTCGAGAACCTCGGCTACCTGACCGCATGGGCCGGCGCGCAGCTGTTCCAGGGCAAGCCCTTCGAGGCCGTCAACCAGGTCAGTGACGACATCAAGGACGTCGAGTTCCGCGAGGACACGAAGGAACTCATCCTCGGGCCGCCGCTCGTGCTGACCAAGGACAACGCAGGCCAGTTCGACTACTGATCTGCAGGCCATCTGGTCCTGGGGCGCAGCGCTGCGCCCCAGGACCAGCACTAGCCAGGAGGAGGACTGATGGCAGCAGCATTGCCACCGCAACGAACGGTGGAAGGCACACCGCGCCTTTCGTTGACCGGCGTGTCCAAGCGTTACGGGGGCGTTCGCGCCATCCGGAGTGCTGATTTCACCCTCATGCCGGGTGAGGTCCACGCGGTGGTCGGAGAGAACGGCGCCGGGAAGTCGACGATGATCAAGATCATCGCCGGCGCCGAATATGCCGATACGGGCACCTTCGAGATGGATGGAGAACCGGTCCAGGTCCGATCGGCGGCAGAGGCCTTGAACATGGGCATCGCCACCGTCTACCAGGAAGCGCAACTGTTCGGACAGCTCACGGTCGGGGAGAACATCTTCCTTGGCAGGGAGAAGACGCAGGGCGCCCGCATCGACTGGGCAGCCCAGAAGAAGGAAGTCGTCGATCTCCTGGCCGCCTTCGGCCTGCCCGAGAGCTTCGTCACGCGCAAGGTCGAGGAACTGTCAGCGGCCGAGCAGCAGCAGGTCTCGATCGCGAAGGCCTTGGCCGAAGAGGCCAAGATCCTGATCCTCGACGAGCCCTCGGCGATCCTCACTGACGCGGAGATCGACAACCTCTTCACCGCGGTGCGTCGGCTGGCCGCTGAAGGCGTGTCCATCATCTACATCACCCACCGACTCGACGAACTGTTCGAGATCTGCGACGTCGTCACCGTCATGCGCGATGGCGAGACCCTGGGCACGTTCGACATCGAGCACCTCAGCGTCGGGGCCCTTGCCGACCTCATGGTGGGAGGTGAGTTCGCCGGTTCGGCATCGACGCGCGACGCCGACTCGACCGGCGAGGTCAAACTCGCCCTCCACCACCTGGGATCGGGGAGACGATTCCACGATGTGTCGTTCGAGGTCCGCGGAGGCGAGGTCGTTGTCCTCTACGGCCTGGTGGGATCCGGCGTCGCGGAGATCGCGGGCGCCACCTACGGCATGCAGTCCGTCACCTCCGGCTCGATGGAACTGCTCGGTAGACGCTTCCGTCCCCGTTCTGCCTCGGAGGCGCAAAGGGCGGGCCTGGCGATGCTGCCCGCGAACCGCAAGAAGGAGGGCATGTTCTCCTTCCAACCGATCAACTTCAACATCTCCGTTGGATCCCTGCACCTGTTCCGCAGCCTCGGGGTCATGATGAACCGCGCCAAGGAGAGGACGACCGCCGACAACCTGATCAAGGCCTTGTCCATCAAGACACCAAGTCAGGAGCAGAAGATCTCCGCGTTGTCCGGTGGCAATGCCCAGAAGGTCGTCCTCGCCCGACAGTTGGTGAACCGGCCCGAGGTCCTGGTGCTCGCCGAACCAAGCCAGGGCGTCGACATCGGCGCGAAGGATGAGATCCACAAGCTCATTGACGAGGTGTGCGACGAGGGCACCGCGGTGCTGGTCGCCACCTCAGACCTGATGGAAGCCCTCCGGATCGCCGACAGGCTCATCGTGATCCGTAACGGCACGACATTCACCGAGTTCTCCCGTGGGGTGAGCCAAGCGAGGGTCCTCGCCGCAGCCTCCGGCGAACTCAGCGCAGAGGACCAAGCAGAACTAGCTGAGGGGACACATTCATGACGGCCACTGCGACAGCTACTGCCTCGCGTGCGCGCAGCCGCGAGCGGGTCCTTCCCCCGGCCATCACGGGGCAGGAGTTCATCCTCATCGGCGTCATCGCGCTGTTGTGGATCATCCTGGCCTTCGCGACGCCCGGGTTCCTGGAGCCGTACAGCATCCAGTCGCTGCTGTGGCGGCTGGCGCCGGTCGGGATCATGGCCATCGGGATGACCATCATCATGGTGACGGCGGGCATCGACATCTCAATCGCCGCCATCCTGATGGTCTGCAGCGTCACCCTCGGAAAACTGATTGCCGAGGCCGGGATGAACTTCTGGCTGGCGCTCCTGGTCTCCATGGGGTTGGGCGCGGTACTCGGTGCCGTCAACGGGCTGCTCATCAGCTACGGAAGAGTGCCCGCCATCATCATCACGTTCGGCACCGCCAACCTCTTCCAATTCGTCGGACTGAAGATCTTCGATTCGAAGACGGTCAACGGGCTCCCGGCGAGTCGCGGGATCCTCGGCCCCGGTGCCGAAGGACGGATCGCGGGGGTACCCATTGCATTCATCATCATGCTGGTGCTGGTGACGCTGGCTTGGATCTACCTGCGGCACTGGCCCGGTGGACGCCACTTCTACGCGATCGGCGATGACCCGCATGCCGCTTCGCTGGCCGGTGTCAATGTGCGTTGGCGGATGTTCATCGCCTACGTGGTGATGGGCCTGCTTGTCGGCCTGGCCGCGGGCATCACCATCGCCGGTGGTACGTCGACGCTTGACCAGAGCGTCGGCAGGGGGCAGGAACTCATGACGATCGCGGCGACGGTCATCGGAGGCACCTCCGTCATGGGTGGCCGGGGCTCCGTCTTCGGAGCGGTGCTGGGAGCACTGCTGGTACAGACGGTGGCGACGGGTGTGACGCAGCTTGGCTGGCCGTCGCAGTTGTCCAACCTCTTCGTCGGCATCTTCATCATCATTGCGGTCGGCGCTGACCTGATCCGCGAACGGCGCAGGAAGGCACGGCTATGAGCACTGCAACTGAAACGAGGACGACCCCAAGGGTTGACTTCGTGCGCCTCCTTCTGACCAATCGCACGGTGCTGCTGTTGGTGCTGCTCGTGCTGGTGGTCGGGATCTTCACCGCGCTCAGCGCCACGGGGGTCATACCCGAGGGCTACAACTCCGACTACCTGGCGTCGTCGATGATCAACCTCGTGCCGCTCACGATGCTGGCGCTGGCGCAGCTGTTGGTCATCGTGTCCGGCAACGGTGGTATCGATCTCAGCGTAGGTGCCATCGTGTCACTGGCGGGGATGTTGTTCGGCTTCATGTACGGCATCTGGGGTTGGCCGCTGCTGGTTTCGATACTGGCCACGGTGGTGTGTGGGGCGTTGTTCGGCATGTTCAACGGTTTCCTGGTGGCCTACCTGGGCTACCCGCCGCTGATTGTGACGCTCGCGACCTATTACGCGATGTGGTCGATCTCCCTGGTCATCAACAACCAGCAGCCCATCAACACCCCGCCACTGCAGGACCTGTACGGGCTCTCCCGCGCTGTGGAACTACCACTGATCGGTCAGTACCTGCCGTTGGTACCACTGGGAGTGTTCCTGTTCATGATCCCGACGGTGCTCATCGTGTGGTTCGTCACTGCGAAGACCACCTACGGACGTGAGCTGTACGCCATCGGCACCAACGACACCGCCGCAATGTGGGCGGGCATCAACACCAAGCTCGTGCGCATGCTGGCCTACGTCGGAGCAGGCGCCATATCCGGGCTGGTGGCAGTGGTGACGGCGTCCCAGTTCGCCTCGGCACGCCCGGACCAGGGCGTCTCCGGCAATGGCATGGCACTGCCGGCCATCACCATGGCAGTGCTCGGCGGTGTCGCGATCATGGGCGGCATCGGCACCGTGATGGGTGTCTTACTCGCAGCACTTCTCATCACTTGGCTGAATGCAGGCATCCTGCTCGCCTTCAGCGGCAATGCCGGTTCCCAGCTGCAGCTGTTCGCCCTCGGCGCGGTCCTCGTCGGAGCCGCGCTCCTCAACGGCATCACCACCCGACGCTACAGCGGATCAAACAACTAGCCGAAAGGGCTTCAACAATGAAGATTGGCATTCACTCCATGGTGTGGGTCGGCGACTGGAACGCCGACGCCGCCCGCGAAGCGATCTCGAAGTCGGCCGAGACCGGCTACGACCTCATCGAGCTGTCCGCGATCGCCCCCGAGACCTTCGACACCGCCCTCACCGCAAAGCTCCTCGAGGAGTACGGCCTCGAGTGTTCGGCGTCGCTGGGCCTGGGCCCGGACACCGACATCTCATCCGAGGACGACGACGCCGTCGCACGGGGACGCGAGCGGCTGCACCTGGCACTCAATCTCGTGCGTGACTGCGGCGGCACCATGCTCTGTGGCGTGATCTACGGCGCGCTGATGAAGTACTCGCACCCCGCCACCGAACGCGGGTTGGACAACTCCCGTCGGGTGTTGGCGGAACTGGCAGACAAGGCCAAGGAGTCCAACATCTCCCTGGGGCTCGAGTTCTGCAACCGCTATGAGACCAACGTGATGAACACGACGGCACAGACCCTCGAGTTCATCAAGAGCATTGGCAGGGACAACATCACTGCCCATCTCGACACCTACCACATGAACATCGAGGAGCACTCGATAGCGGGCGCGATCAGGCAGGCCGCCGCAGCCGGGAAACTAGGCTACGTACACGTGGGTGAGTCTCACCGCGGCCAGTTGGGTACCGGCTCCATCAACTGGACGGAGTTCCTGGGCGCACTCAAGGAGGTCGAGTACGACGGCATCGTGACGTTCGAGTCGTTCTCCAGCAAGGTCGTCCATTCCACCTTCAGCAACGACCTCGCCATCTGGCGCAACCTGTGGGATGACAACGTGGAGCTCGCAAAGGGTGCACGGCAGTTCATCCGCGAGCACCTCGGCGCCTGACACCCGACGACCCCGCGTTCCCTGCCCACTGGGAACGCGGGGTTGTGTCAGCTTTCGACGCGCGGAGCCCGCGCCACGCGGCATCATGGAGAGACACCTACAGGAGGACATTGTGGTTCAGGACATCGCACAGGCATCGTTGGGGATCGAGTTGGGCTCGACCAGGATCAAGGCGGTGCTGATCGGCGATGATCTACAGCCGATCGCGACAGGTGGGCACGAGTGGCGGTCGTCGCTGGTGGACGGTATCTGGACTTACGGCCTCGATGACGTCTGGTCTGGCATCCAGGCGGCTTTTGCGGATCTTGCGGCGGAGGTGCGTGCGAGGTACGACATCGAGCTGCGCAGGGTCCGCGCGCTGGGCGTGTCGGCGATGATGCACGGCTACCTGGCCTTCGACGCCGACGGTGAGCAGCTCGTCGGCTTCCGCACCTGGCAGAACACCATGACGCAGGACGCTGCGGCAGAGCTGACGCAGCTGTTCCAGCACAACATCCCGCAGCGCTGGAGCGTGGCGCACCTGCACCAGGCGATCCTGCGCGGTGAGGACCACGTCGGCTCCATCGACTTCCTGACGACGCTGGCCGGCTACGTGCACTGGAAGCTGACCGGCCAGCGGGTGCTGGGCGTAGGTGACGCGAGCGGCATGTTCCCGATCGACATCGCCACCGGCACGTACGACGAGAAGATGCTCGGCCAGTACGACGACCTCGTGGCCGGGCACGGGTTCGGCTGGAAGGTGCGCGACATCCTGCCGTCGGTGCTGAGCGCCGGCCAGGACGCGGGTTCGCTGACCGACGAGGGCGCGAGGCTGCTCGACCCGACCGGCACGCTGGAGGCGGGCAGCCCCATGGCCCCGCCCGAGGGCGACGCGGGCACGGGCATGGTGGCCACCAACGCCGTCGCCCGGCGCACGGCGAACGTGTCGGCGGGCACGTCGATCTTCGCGATGGTGGTGCTGGAGCGCGAGCTGAAGGAGCTGCACGAGGAGATCGACCTCGTCACCACTCCGGCGGGCGACCTCGTGGCCATGGCGCACTGCAACAACGGCACCCTGGACCTCTCGGCGTGGGTGCAGCTGTTCGGCGAGGCGCTCTCGGCGTTCGGGGTGGAGGTCGACACCACCACGCTGTTCGAGACGCTGTACCGCTCCGCGCTGGACGGCACGCCCGACGGTGGCGGGATGCTGGCGTACAACTTCGTCGCAGGCGAGCACGTCGTCGGCATGGAGGAGGGCCGCCCGCTGTTCGTGCGGCACCCGTCCAGCGCGTTCACGCTGGCCAACTTCATGCGCACGCACCTGTTCGCGTCGCTCGGCGCGCTGCGCGTCGGCATGGACGTGTTGGGCGACGAGGGCGTCGAGGTGGACTCGATGTTCGCGCACGGTGGGCTGTTCAAGACGGCCGGGGTGGCGCAGGGCTTCCTGGCCGCGGCCATGAACACGCCGGTGTCGGTCGGCGAGGTGGCGGGCGAGGGCGGCGCGTGGGGCATGGCGTTGCTGGCTGCCTACCTGGGCTCCGAGGAGTCGCTGCCCGACTGGTTGGCCACCGAGGTCTTCGCGGACGCCGAGGTCTCGACCATGGACCCCGACCCCCGAGACGTCGAGGGCTTCAACCAGTTCATGGAGCGCTTCCGTCGGGGCCTGGCCATCGAGCGTGCCGCCATCGCCGCCACCTGAGCCGCCGCGCGTGCGAGGAACGAGCACCGTGACCCGACGAATGGGGCACGGGCCCGCGTTGGTCCTGGAACAGCCCCGGTGCGCCGTGGGGGAGGGGGCGGGTTCCTTCCGCCTGCTGGGGGTTGCGCCCGGCTGCTGTGGCCACCCAGGCGTTGAAGGAGTGGCCGGCGGCGGGGGTGTGCAAGTGCGTGAGGCGGACCCGGCCCCCGCTCAGGTAACTGTTGCCCGGACTCCTCGATCAGCCGCGGACACACCCCGTCGTCGGACGCTCCGGCAACCAGGCCGCGCAAGGTTTCGGATGAAACCAAGTCGCGTGCGCGGCATCGAAGCGGAGGACGGGTGATGAAGGGCGCGAGTTCAGGGTCCACGCCGTGAAGCGACGACCGAACGTCGCCCGCCGCCGCAAGGTGAACACTCGCGCCCTTCTTCACCCGACCTCCGCGGATCCGGGTCAAGGGCTGAACTGCCCCTCCAGTGGCACAGAGGACCTTGCGGTTGGGACTGTCTCGCGGCAGGTGGAACAATGGCCCCCATGCAGTCTCTCCCCGCGCTCCTGGACGCCCGCCTCCGTGAGGTCACCGGCGTCGACCCCGAGATGCGTCCCGCCACCAAGCCGCAGTTCGGTCACTTCCAGTCCAACGTCGCGTTGCGCCTGGCGAAGGAGCAGGGCCGCCCACCGCGCGAGGTGGCAGCCGACGTCGTGGCCAAGCTCGACGTCGACGACCTGTGCGAGCCGCTGGAGATCGCCGGGCCCGGGTTCATCAACTTCCGGATGCGTTCCGACGTGCTCGCGGGGGCCGTGTCGGCGCTGCTGGAGGACCCGCACGGCGGCATCAACCCCGCCAACCACCCGCAGCGCGTGGTGATCGACTACTCCGCGCCGAACGTGGCCAAGACGATGCACGTCGGGCACCTGCGCACCACGATCATCGGCGACTGCTTCAACCGCGTGCTGTCCGCGCTCGGCCACACGGTGATCCCGCAGAACCACATCGGCGACTGGGGCACCCAGTTCGGCATGCTCATCGAGGAGGTCCTCGACGAGGGCCTCGACGTCAGCACGCTCAGCCTCGACGAGGCCGACGCCCTCTACAAGCGTGCGGCGGCCCGGTTCAAGGAGGACACCGAGTTTGCCACGCGTGCCCGGGCCCGCGTCGCCCGCTTCCAGGGCGGCGACGAGCAGTCGCTCGGCATCTGGCAGCAGCTCGTCGACATCTCGAAGCCCGCGTTCAACGAGGCCTACCGCCGGCTCAACGTGAAGCTCACCGACGACGACCTCGCCGGCGAGTCCACCTACAACGCCGACCTCCCCGTCCTGGTCAAGGAGCTGGAGGACAGCGGCGTCGCGGTCGTCGACGACGGCGCGCTGTGCGTGTTCGTCGAGGGCTTCGAGGCGCCGTTGATCGTGCGCAAGTCCGACGGCGGCTACGGCTACGCCACCACTGACCTGGCCGCCATCCGTCGCCGTGTGCGCGAACTGCACGCCGACCGCATCATCTACGTCACCGACCTGCGCCAGGCCGGCCACTTCGCGCAGGTGTTCGCGGCCGCGCGCAAGGCGGGCTTCCTGCCGGGCGACGTCACGGCGCAGCACGTGGGCTACGGCATGGTGCTGGGCACCGACGGCCGCCCGTTCAAGACCCGTGACGGCTCGGCCGCCACCCTCGGCTCGCTGCTGGACGCGGCGGAGGAGGTGGCCGCGCCGAACATCGCGCTGGCGGCCATCAAGTACGCCGACCTCTCCAACGGCCTGCAGAAGGACTACACCTTCGACGCGGAGCGCATGGTGCAGACCACCGGCGACACCGGCCCCTACCTGCAGTACGCCCACGCCCGCGTCAACCAGATCCTGCGCAAGGCCGAGGCCGAGGGCATCCACTGGGGATCCGTCACGGTGCTGGAGGAGCCGGCCGAGCAGCAGCTCGCCCTGCTGCTGAGCGGGTTCGGCGAGGTCGTCGACGACGTGGCGCACCACCTGCAGCCCCACAAGCTCTGCGGCTACCTCTACGACCTTGCGGGCGCGCTCGCCTCGTTCTACGAGGCGTGCCCGGTGCTGAAGTCGGAGGGCGACGTCCGCGCCTCGCGCCTCGCGCTGTGCGCGGCCACCAAGCAGGTGTTGGCGAAGGGCCTCGACCTCCTGGGCATCGACGCGCCAGAGCGCATGTGACGCCAAGCGGCTCGACGCACCACTGCGCCAGCCCCTTCACCTGACTTGCACGGCATGTTAGGTTCGCCAACGTGAATTCACGCACAGCGGCGAAACGACACACGTTCGGGCACGTCCTCGGCAACACCGCAGCGGCCATGTTGGGCACCGCGTTCATCTGGTTCGGCATCACGTTCTGGGCCTACCTCGAGACACGGTCGGTGCTCGCCACGTCGTTCCTCGGCGGCGCCTACATGCTGGGCATGGCGGTCATGGGCGTGCCGTTCGGCACGTTGGTGGACAGGCACCACAAGCACCACGTGATGGTGGCCTCGGCGGTGGGCACCGCCGCGCTGTTCCTGATGGCCCTCGCCATCTACCTGACGGTCCCGCCGGACCAGCTCACGGATCTGGCCAAGCCCTGGTTCTGGATCTTCTGCGGGCTGATCCTGGGCGGCGCGCTGCTGGCCAGCGCACGCTCCATCGCGCTGTCGACCTGCGTGACCATCCTCGTGCCGTCGGAGAAGCGCGCCAACGCCAACGGGCTCGTCGGCACCGTCAACGGCATGACGATGATGGTCACCGGCATCTTCTCCGGCCTGGCCATCGGCCAGTTGGGCCTGTTCTGGACGCTCATCATCTCGCTGGCCATCGTGCTCCTGTCGCTGGTGCACCTGCTGCCCCTGCGGATCCCGGAGCCCGAGATCGTGCACGCCGAGGGCGCGCCCAAGGGGGTCGACTTCAAGGGCGCCTGGCTGGCCATCGCCGCCGTCCCGGGGCTGATCGGGCTGATCCTGTTCACCACGTTCAACAACTTCCTCGGCGGCGTCTTCATGGGGCTGCTGGACCCGTACGGCCTGGAACTGGTCTCGGTGGAGTGGTGGGGCATCCTCTTCGGCCTGTCCGGGTTCGGGTTCCTCATCGGTGGCGCCATCATCGCCAGGAAGGGCCTGGGCCGGCTGCCGCTCCGGTCGCTCCTGCTCGCCTGCATGGGCATGTGGGTCGTCGGTGGCGCGTTCACCATCCGCGACTCCGTCGTGCTCTTGGTGGCCGGCATGGTGGTCTACATGGCCCTCATGCCGTTCATCGAGGGCGCGGAGCAGACGCTGCTGCAACAGTTGGTGCCCCTGGCGAAGCAGGGCCGGGTCTTCGGCTTCGCGCAGGCCGTGGAGGTCTCGGCGGCCCCCATCAGCGCGTTCGTGATCGGGCCCCTGGCCGAGTTCTGGCTGATCCCCTACGCGGAGTCGCCGGCCGGTCGTCGGCAATGGGGGTGGCTGCTGGGTGACGGCGACGCCCGCGGCATCGCCCTGGTGTTCGTGCTGGTGAGCTTGGGGGGCATCGTCATCACCGCGCTGGCGTTCCTCACCCGCACCTACCGCAGGCTCAACGCGGCCTACGAGGCTGGCGACGTCAACCGCGACATCGCCAGCGCGCAGCAGGCGTCAGACCCCATCCCCGGCCCGGATCCGTTGGGCAAGGGCCACACCGAGTCCTAGGGCTCAGTGGGGCTGGGCCAGCAGGTCCGGGTTCTCGACGGCGTCCTGCGCCGCGATGGCCGCGCCGATGATGCCGGCGCGGTTGCGCAGCTTCGCGGGGATGATCTCGGTGTTGAGCTTGAGCAGCGTCCCGAACTTGTCCCAGTCGCGGCTCACGCCGCCGCCCACGACGAACAGGTCGGGGGACAGCAGCATCTCGAGGCGAGAGTAGTACGGCTGCAGCCGTTCCTCGGCCCACACCTCGTAGGACAGGCCTTCCTTGTCCTTGATCGATGACGCGGCCTGGGTCTCGGCGTCCTTGCCCATCATCTCGATGTGGCCGAGTTCGGCGTTGGGGATGAGCACGCCCCGGTAGATGATCGCGGTGCCGATGCCCGTGCCGAGCGTGGTCAGGATGACCAGGCCCGGGTGGCCCTTGGCGGCGCCGAAGTGCACTTCCGCAAGGCCGGCGGCGTCGGCGTCGTTGACCAGCGTGATCTTGCGGCCGAGCTTGTCCTCGAGGTACTCGTCGGCCTTGAGGCCCGCCCACTTCTGGTCGAGGTTGGCGATGAACGGGATGCGTCCGTGCACCACGGGGGCCGGGATGGTGATGCCCACGGGGCCGTCACCGATCTGGCCCTTGAACTCCTCGATGATCTCCGCCATCACGGCGGCGACGTTCTTCGGAGTGGACTTCTCCGGGGTGGGGATGCGCTTGCGGTCCACCAGGAAGTCGCCTGCTGCGAGGTCGACGGGGGCGCCCTTGATGCCGGAGCCGCCGACGTCGATGCCGAGGATGATGCTCATGGGGCCCAAGCGTAGCGGAGCTTGGCACGATCAAATACGGGGGATCGGGGAAACGTGGCGGGGCTCAGCCGGCGGCGCGGGCGGCCCGGGCCCGGGCCAGCTGCTCCTCGAAGACGCGGCGCGCGTCCGCCTCGTCCAGGTGGTGGAGCCGCTGGTTCACCGGGCCGTCGGTGGTGTGCACGTTGATGCGCGCGAGCCCCAGCCGCCGCTGCAGCGGGCCCTGGTGGATGCTCGCCGACTGCATCCGGCGGTGCGGCACGATCGTGACCACGCGCTCGATGAGCCCGTGCTGGGTGACGACGACGTGCTCGCCGATGCCCCACGTGTGCGAGCTGAAGTTGAACGGCGTGAGCCAGCGGGCCCGGGCCGGCTGCGGGTGCGGCTCCACCTCGGCGAGGTCGACCTCGGGCCAGATGGCGCCCAGGACGGTGAGCACCTCGGCCCACGTGCCGTAGGGCAGGACGACGGCGTTGGTCTGGCGGTTCTCGTCCCCGGTGGGGTCGCCGTAGCCCAGCACCGTGACCGTCATCTGGTAGAGCCCGGTGGCCCGCTGCAGGAGGTCCTGCCTGATGGCCACGCCCTGGATGCGGCCGGGCCGCAGCCCCTGCGTGGTGGTGCTGAGGAGGCCGCGCGTCATGCGCAGGGCGCCGTCGCTGCGCGTCATGCGGAAGTTCCAGTTGCGTCCCGTCTGGTTCCAGACCCACCCGCCGATGGCCACCGCGGCCGCCAGCATGGTCACGGGCGTCTGCGCGACGATGGCGATGATCACCAGGACGGCGCCGCCGATCATCGCGCCCGCGGTGCCGAGCGAGACGAGCGCACCGAGCAGCAGGTTCGCGGTGGGCACGGCCACCACCAGCTCCTCCTCCGCAGGCGGCGCCGGCTGCGGGGGTACGTCGGCGACGGGGCCACCGTCGGCGGTGGGCGCGGGCACGGGCGTGCGGGCGTGGCGCATGCGGGTGACGAGGTGCTCGCGCATCGACTCGGCACGCGTCTGTGAGAGGAAGGCCAGGTCGACGCCGCCCGCACCGCCGACGTCGATGTGCACCTTCGCCAGCCCCATGAGCCGTGCGATGAGCGGCTGGGAGACCTCGACCGACTGCACCTTGGTGTAGTCGACCTTGGTGGAGGTCTGGGACAGGAACCGTCTCTCGACGCGGAACTCGTCGTCGTCGGCGATGAACGTCGTGGTGCGCCACGTGAAGATGCCCGAGATGCCCGCGACCAGCGCCACGAGGAGGAGGATGCCGCCGATGAACAGGGCGCTGCTGCTGAAGTTCGACGTGCCCTCGATGACCTCGCGGACGATGAAGTAGCCGCCGGCGACGAGCGCGATGCCGCCGCGCGCCAGGCCCGTGAGGGGGTGGGGCCGTTCGATGACCTTCTGGGCGGGGGCCTCCGGCGCGTCGAGGGGCTCGCCCCACTGGCCCGCAGGGCTCAGCAGTCCGGGGTCCGGGTCCTCGACCGGCGGAGCCGCCGCGGGGACGCGTTCCGCCGGGTCAGGCGGTGGCATGGGCGGCAGGAAGTCGGGCCCGTGGGTCATCAGATCCCGGCCTGCTGCTGCTCGCCCCGGGCAATCAGCCGGTCGCGCAGCGCTGCCGCGTCAGCCGCGGGGAGGCCCGGGATGGTCACGGTGCCGCTGGTCGACGAGGTGATCATCTGGACGGTCGCCAGCCCGAACAGGCGGTCGAGCGGCCCCGACTGCACCTGCACCAGCTGCATCCGGCCGTAGGGCACGCACTGCAGGCTGCGGATCCACAGGCCGTGGGTGAGGTAGACGTCCTCGTCGCGCTCGGCATAGCCCCACCGTCGGAACACCCGTGGCGCGCGCAGCATCCGCCACGCGACGGTCACGACCGCCACCGCCACCAGCGCCCACTTCATCCACGGGAAGCCCCACAGGAACACGGGCACCGCGAGCAGGCCGAAGAAGAACATCCACCCCAGCGGGATCAGGATGAGCTTCTGGCGCAGGTAGTTGGGGGACAGCCGCTGCCAGGGGACGCCGGGCGGGGCGAACAGGATGTCGGTCAACGCGTGAACCTCTGGTACTTGCGCAGGCGGGAGGTGTCGGGGCCGAGCACCTTGACCTCGCCCATGATGAACGTGCCCACCAGGCGAACCCTGATGCCGTCGGGATGGTGGACGGTGCCGTCGACCTTCGACTCGCCCATCACCATGTTCAGCCGGGACACGTCGACGGCGACCCCCTCCGGCACGCGGATGTTGATCTCGCCCATCAGGCCGCCGACGTTGATGGTGGTGTCGCGGCTCTCGAACGCGGCGCCCACCAGGTCGATCCGGGCCTCGCCGAGCCAGGCGTTGATCGTCACGTTGGAGGCGACGGTGTGCAGTTGGCCCGGCCGGAACGTCGACAGCACGGCGTTGCCGCCGGTGAAGGCGTCGATCCCCGGCACCGCGGGCGGTGCGGCGAACTGGGCCGGCACCGGCATGGGGCTGGGCGACGGCGCGGGCGTCGGAGCGGAGTATGGCTCGACGACGGGCTGCGGCTGCGGCGCGACGAGGTCGGTGGTGAGGGGGTTGAGGTCGCCGAACGTCTTGGCGTCGTAGGCCTTGGCGATGCGGTCTGCGTGTTCGTCGAACGTGAGGCGCCCGTCGGCGTAGGCGTTGTTGAGCAGCTGCGCCACCAGCTCGCGGTCCTGGTCCGCGCACCGCAGTTCGTGCAGGCGGTTCTGTTCGATCGACATGACACCACTGTAGGTGCTCGGCCCGCGGTTGCCGTGCCGGGTGGGCCGCGTCCCGGGTCGGCTCAGGGATGCCACGGATGCCGGGGGCACGGCGTCGAACCTGCCACCTCGCCGCCCGTGCCCCTCTAGGGTGGGCACATGAAGCGCATCGGCATTCTGACGGCAGGCGGCGACCCACCGGGGCTCAACGCGGCCATCCGCGGCTTCGGCAAGGCGGCGATCGGGCACCACGGGATGGAACTGCTCGGGTTCCGCTCCGGGCTCAAGGGCCTCGTCGAGAACAACTTCCAGGTGCTCGACTCCGACACCCTGTCCGGCATCCTCACCGTCGGCGGGACCATCCTGGGCACCTCGCGCGACAAGCCGCACAAGATGGTGGTCGACGGCGAGGTGCGCGACATGACGCCCGCGATCGTCGAGAACTACGAGAAGAACGAGCTCGACGCCATCGTGTGCATCGGCGGCGGAGGCACCGCCAAGAACGCCAAGCGGCTGGCCGACGCCGGGCTCAACGTCATCCACCTGCCCAAGACCATCGACAACGACATCGCGCACACCGACACCAGCTTCGGCTTCTCCACGGCGCTGGGCATCGCGACGGAGGCGGTGGACCGCCTGCACTCGACGGCCCACTCCCACCACCGCGTGATCGTCGTGGAGATCATGGGCCACAAGGCCGGCTGGCTGGCGCTCGGCGCTGGCATCGCGGGTGGTGCCGACGTGATCCTCATCCCGGAGATCCCGTACTCGATCGAGTCGGTGGCCGAGTCGGTCAACCGCAGGGCCAGCTCGGGGCGCAACTTCTCCGTCATCGCGCTGGCCGAGGGCGCCCGCAACGAGCAGGACGCCGCGGACCTGGCCGCGGCGGAGGTGCTGCGCAAGCACGCGTCGACCCCCGAGGCGAAGGCTGCGGCCACCAAGCACCGCGACGCGGTCATCGCCGAGCACCGCGACAACGCCTTCAAGGTGGCCGAGTCGCTGGAGCAGGTCACGGGCCTGGAGTCTCGGGTCACGATCCTGGGCTACGTCCAGCGCGGCGGCATCCCGGACGCCAACGACCGTGTCCTCGGCACCCTGCTGGGCTCCGCGGGAGCCGACCTGGTGGCCGAGGGGACCTTCGGCGTCACCGTCGCCTCCCAGGGCGGGGCGGCGGTGCCGGTGCCGCTGGAGGATGTGGCCGGCACCCTGAAGACCGTGCCCGTGGACCACGAGTGGATCCGGGCGGCGCGCGGGGTCGGCACCAACCTGGGCGACTGAGTGGCGACGAAGGTGGCCGCCGGCCGCCCCCGCTGGGTGGTGGCGCTGTGCGTGGTGCTGGCGGTGCTCCTCGTCGCCGCGGTGGCCGGGTACCTGTACGTGCGTCCGCTGCTGCGCACGGGCACCGGCTATGCCGCGCACAGCCTGTGTGCGGTCACGGAGATCGCGGGCCGCACCGACGCCTCGGAGGATCTTCCGCCCAACCCCCTCGTGCCGTACCTGACGCAGTTCAAGACCGGCAGCCACGCCTACGTCAACGTGCTCGGGCTCTTCGCAGGGCAGACCGCGTTCTACAGCGAGGGCCTCGGGTGCACGTTGTCGCCGAGGCCGCCGAGGTTCCCCGTGCCCGATGCGGTGCCCAGCCAGAAGCTGCTGACGGAGGAGCCGGTACCGGACCGCGCCCTGGACGAGGCGATCGGCCGGGCGTTCGGCGACCACCTGCCCGACGACGAGGCCGAGGCGCTGGGCACTCGCGGCATCGTGGTGGTGCGCGACGGGGTCATCGTGGGCGAACGCTACGCCGACGGTTTCACCTCCAACACGCCGCAGCTGGGGTGGTCGATGACGAAGTCCGTGGCCAACCTGCTGGCCGGGCGGGCCGTCATGCAGGGTGCGGTGGCGGTTGACGACGCCAACCTCCGCCCGGAGTGGACCGACGAGCGGGCCGGGATCACCGTCGACCACCTGCTGCGGATGACCAGCGGCCTGTCGTGGGACGAGGATTACGACCTGGGCACGCCCATCACGCAGATGCTGTTCAACGTCGACGACATGGCGGGCTACGTGGCCGGCCGCCCCGCGGCGCACGAGCCGGGCACGTTCCAGCAGTACTCGTCCGGGTCCACGACGCTGCTGTGCTCCGTGCTGGCGGACCGCCTCGGTGGAGGCCCCGCCATGCCGCGCGACCAGCTGTTCGCGCCGCTGGGCCTGACGTCGGCGGTGCTGGAGCCGGACGCGACGGGCACCCCGGTGTGCAGTTCGTACCTGTCGGCGACGCCGCGCGACTGGGCCAGGATCGGCCAGTTCGTGCTGGACGACGGCGTCGTCGACGGTGTGCGCCTCCTGCCGGAGGGGTGGGTGGAGGAGTCCACCACCGTCGTGCCGTTGACGTCGGCTGACCCGGGGGAGTACGCGACGGAGGAGGCGGGTTACGCGTCGTCGTGGTGGACGAACCTGCGCGGCGACGGCACCTTGGCCTACCCCGACCTCCCGGAGGACATGTTCTTCGCGCAGGGCCACGACGGCCAGCGGCTGTACGTGGTGCCCAGCCGGAACCTGGTGGTGGTGCGGCTGGGCTTCACGCCCGAGTCGCGCGACCTCGGCCTGACCGAACTCATCTCTGCCGCCTCCTGAGCGCGGCTCACCCAGGCCGCGTGGCCTCGGCCAGCAGTTCGATGATGTGGCGGTAGGTCTGCCCGGTGGCCCGGCTCATGGCCAGCTCGCAGGTCCGGTTCGTCGAGGCGTAGGCGGCGAACTGCCGGCCGGCGAGTTCCTCGGCCATCTCCCGCGTCGCCGACTCCGTCAGCTCGGGGTGCAACACCCCCCGGTCGCCCGCCCAGCCGCAGCAGGCCCAGCTGTCCGGCACCACGACGTCCTTGCTGATCGCGCGGGCGATGGTGAGCAGGTGGTCGTTGATGTCCATCCGGGTGGAGGCGCACGTGGGGTGCACCGCGATGGACTCAAACGGGTGCGTGACCGCCAGGTGCGGCAGCAGGTGCTCGGCGGCGAACTGCACCAGGTCGAGGATCTCGATGCCGCGACCCTCGGCCATCTCCCGCAGCGCCAGCGTGCAGCTGGAGGCGTCCATCACGATGGGGAGGCGCGCGCCGTCGGGGCCGTGCACGTCGATGCCCCTGAGGGTCTTGGCGGTCATGATGTCGTAGCCCTCGGTGAGGCCCTTGGCCTTCCAGGGGGCGCCGCAGCACAGGTCGGTGGCGTCGATGAGCGAGACCGACACGTCGGCGCGGTTGGAGACGTCGCGGAACGCGTGGAACGTGCCCTGCCCGGCGGGCGCGAGCACGGTCTGGACGCAGCTGGGGAAGTAGGCGGCGACGCCGTAGATGCGGCCGCGGTCTCGTCGACGAAGTGGCCGGCGCTTGAGGCCCGCACCGCGGGGCAGGTCCTCGTCGTAGCCGGGGACGGCCTCGTCGCCGAGCCGTCGTCGCCCCGCGTTGCTCACCGCCACGGCCAGCGGGGTGCTGCTCTTGGCCATGGTGAGCGCGGCTGACCCCATGCGGGTGGCCAGCCCCCAGTGCCTGGCGGCCGACGTCCACGCCGTCTTCTCGACGCCCTGGGCCAGCTCGGTGCGTTGGCGGCGCACGAGATCGCCGGTGTTGATGCCCAGCGGGCACGCCACCGAGCACATGCCGTCGACCGCGCAGGTCTCGATTGCGGCGTAGAGGTAGTCATCGGTGATCTGGTCGAGCAGCGCGTGGTCCGACTGGCGGGCGGCGAGCTCGCGTCTGAGCACGATGCGTTGGCGCGGCGTGACGGTCAGGTCCCGCGACGGGCACACAGATTCGCAGTAGCCGCACTCGATGCAGTTGTCGACCTCGGGCTCGATGGTGGGCATCAGCTTGAGGTTGCGCAGGTGCTCGTCGGGGTCGTCGGAGATGATCACGCCCGGGTTCATCACGCCTGCGGGGTCGAAGAGGTGCTTGATCTCGCGCATCACCTCGTACAGCTCGTCGCCGTACTGCGCCTGGACGAACGGGGCCATGGCCCGCCCGGTGCCGTGCTCGGCCTTCAGGACGCCGCCGCGGCGCAGCACCTCGCGCACCAGTTCGCGGGTGAACTTGCGGTACCGCAGCAGCCCGGCGGGCTGGTCGAAGCGCTCGCTGAGCAGGAAGTGGATGTTCCCGTCGCGCGCGTGCGCGAACAGCGGCACGTTGTCGATGCCGTAGCCGTGCTTGTCGAACAGGCGGTCCAGCGCCTTGCACATGTCCGCGAACCTCTCCAGCGGCAGGCTGAGGTCCTCCAGCAGCGTGGTGGTGCCCGATGCCCGTGCGCCGGCGACCAGGGCGTAGAGCCCGCGGCGCAGCTCGATGAGGGCGTTGCGTTCCTCAGGGTCCGTGGTGAGTTCGACGACGTCGACGGCGTTGAGTTCGCTGAGCGCCGCCTCGGCCCGTGCCACGCGCTCGGCCAGGGTCTCGGCCGAGGTGTCGTGCAGTTCGACGAGCAGCACGGCCTGCGTGGTGAGGTCGGCGTCGCGGATGATCGGCGGCGCGGTGGGCTGGTCCCGCACCACCCGCAGCGCCGCCACGTCCATCAGCTCGATGGCCTCGAACCCGTGCGCCACGAGCCCCTGCGCAGCGGTGGCCGCGGCGTCGAGGTCCGGGAACACCGCCAGCGCGGCGGCGGAGTGGCTCTGCCGCGGCACGGTGCGGAACGTCGCCTCCGCCACGAAGCCGAGCGTGCCCTCGGAGCCCACGAGAAGGTGGGGGATGATGTCGACCGGCCGGTGGAACTCCAGCAGTGCGTTGATGCCGTAGCCCATGGTGTTCTTGATGCTGAACAGCCGGTTGATGTCGGCGATGGCGGTGGGGTTGGTGCGCAGCCGGTTGCGCAGCATGTGGAGCCCGCCGACGAGCTTGGTCTCCTCGAGCCGCAGCGTGATGTCGGCGCCCGGGTCCGCGGTGTCGACGATGCGGCCGCTGGGCAGCACGAACACCATCGATTCGACGGTGTGGTAGGCCGTCTGCTCGTTGCCGGCCAGCATGCCGCTGGAGTTGTTGGCGATGATGCCGCCGATGGTGCAGGCCACGGCGCTGGTGGGGTCTGGCCCCAGGCGGCGGCCGTACGGCGCCAACCGCGCGTTGACGGCGGCGAGCGTGGCCCCGGCGCCCGCACGGACCCGTTCACCGCCGTCGAGGACCTCGATGCCGCGGAAGTGCCGGCGCACGTCGACCAGCACGCCGTCGGTCACGGCCTGGCCGCAGAGGCTGGTGCCACCGGACCGGAACGTGATGGGCTGGCGGAGGAACGAGGCCTCGGCCATGAGGTCGGAGACATCCTCGACACTGGTGGGCGTGACGACGGCGGTGGGCGTCAGCAGGAAGTGCGACGCGTCGTGGGCCATGGCCAGGCGCGTGATCGCGCGCTCATCCCGCTTGGGGTGGTCATGCGCGTTTGTCACGGCATCAAGCCTACTCATCTGCGCACACCCGTGGGGACACGGACTCCCCGCGGTCGAAGGCTCGCCCGATGCCTGCTACTCTGGGTGCGCAACGCGGGCGTAGCTCAATGGTAGAGCGTCAGCTTCCCAAGCTGAACACGCGGGTTCGATTCCCGTCGCCCGCTCTCTTGTTGCCCGGGCTCACCCCTTCGCAGCCTCTTCCAGCGCTTCGCGCTCGTCCACCACGCGGTCCTCGACCTTGCTGAACAGCCACGAGGCGATGATGCCCACCACCAGCAGTGCGACGGCGAACAGCACCGCCGCGGTGAGGCTCAACCCCGCGTCGGCCAGGCCGGAGGGGGAGAAGGCGGGGAACACCACCGTCGGGAAGATGGCCACCGACGAGCCGACCACCATGCCGAGGATGAAGTGGTACATGCCGGCGTAGTGGCGGTCGAAGGCCCAGGAGGCGGCCTTGGCGAACACGAGCACGCAGACGATGAGGCCGACGGCCAGCGGGATGACCGTGGCCAGGTCGAGGGCCTTGATGCCGCTGGCCATCTTGTCGTAGAGGCCGAAGTAGATCAGGAAGTTCGACGGGCTCATGCCGGGCACGATCACGCCGAGGCCGATCAGTGCGCCGGAACCGAACCAGGCGGGGACGCTGGGCTCGACCTGGAGCAGGGCCTGCGACTGGCCACCCACGAGCATCAACGCGAAGATGGCAGCTGCGGAGACCGCCATGATCACCAGGTGCTTCGGCCGGCGGCCTCGTTTCCCGGCCGTGTGGTAGAGCGAGGGGAACGTGCCGATCACGAAGCCGATGAACAGGCACACGAACTGCGCTGCGTACTTGCCGAAGGCGGCCTCCACCACGACGGCGAACCCCAGGATGCCCAGGCCCACGCCGATGCCGATGGGGATGAAGAACAACACGTTGCGCCAGAAGTTGCGCCGAGGGTTGGCCAGGAAGCGGATGAGCGGGTCGTACAGCTTGAAGATGACGGCGAGCACCCCGCCGGAGAGGCCGGGGAGGATGGCGCCGACGCCCACCGCCATGCCCTTGAGCAGCCGAGCCAGCCAGCGGCCGGGCGTGTCGGGCTGGAGGACGGTCGACTCGTCGTTGCGGGTCTCGGTCTCGACGTGGGTCTCGGGCATGCGGAAGAGCTTTCTCTCGAGGGCGCCTCCACTCTAGACGGGGCCCGCGGGCAGGGCTCAATCCAGCGGGGTCTTGCGCGCGGGGCCGGAGGGATGCTCTGCTTGGGAACTGCTATGGACATCTATGAGATCCCCCTGCCGGAGTCGGCGGCCGATCCCGACTGGGCCGACCACAAGCGGCTCGAGAACGAGTGCTACCGCGAGGTGATCGGCGGGCCCGAGTGGGACGTCGACCCCGAAGCAGACCTCGTGTCGGCCAGGGCCGAGAAGGAATGGCGCAATCGCTGGTTCATCGTGCGCGACGACGGGGCACCCGTCGGGTGGGCACGGACGTCGCGGCAGATGGTGGACCAACCCGACATGGCCTACGTGTCGCTGTACGTGACCCCGGGCCACCGTGGTCGCGGCGTGGGCCAGGCCATCGTCGACCACGTGCGCGAGGTGCTGCTGGCCGACGGCGTCACCACGTTCCAGTCGTGGATCACCACGCCGATCGTCGACGAGCCGCTGAGGCCGTCGTCGGGCTTCGGCGGGGTGGACCCGTCGCACGGCGGCGTGCGGTTGGCGCAGGCCGACGGGCTCGCGCTCAAGCAGGCGGAGCGGGTGAGCCGCTACGACTTCGACCGCCCGCTGGTGGACCCGGCGGAGGCCCTGGCCGAGGCGCAGGCCGTGGCGGGGGAGTCCTACCTGGTGCAGACGGTGGAGGGCGCCATGCCCGACGAGATGTTGGCGGGCTACGCGGTGCTGATGGAGCGCATGGCTGTGGACCCGCCGCAGGGCGACCTCGCGGTGATCGAGAAGAAGTGGGACGCCGAGCGCGTGCGCCAACACGAGGCCACGCGGCTCCTGACCGACCGCATCTACCGCGCCGTCGTGCGGCACGTGCCCACCGGGGAGTTCGTGGCGCTCAGCGAGATGCACATGGACCGCGCCAACCCGCTGGCGTTCGTGCAGCAGTGGGACACCATCGTGCTGGAGGAGCACCGTGGGCGCCGGTTGGGCATGCTGGTCAAGGCGGCCAACCTCCTCCAGGTGCGCGACAGGGAACCGGACGCCAAGGCGATCCTCACGTGGAACGCGGAGGAGAACGGCCACATGCTGGCCGTCAACGAGGCGCTGGGGTTCTACCCGGTGTACGCAGAGGGCGCCTTCGAGGCCATCACCGGTGAGGGCGTCGGCAAGAACGGCGATCCGACGTCCTGAGGCTCAGGAACCGGCCGTCAGCAGGGCGGTGACCTCGGCCGCGGTGTCGACGACGACCTCTGCGCCGCCGGCCAGCAGGTCCGCCCGGGTGGCCGCACCGGTGGTGATGCCCAGCGGGCGCATGCCGGCGGCGATCGCCATGGTCATGTCGCTGACGGCGTCGCCCACGTACCAGGTGCCGTCGGCCTGCGCGCCCAGCCGCTGGAGGCCCAGGACGGCCGAGTCCGGCGCCGGCTTGCCGTGCTCGACGTCCTCGGTGGTGACGAGGGCGTCGATGAGGTGGCTCAGCTCCGTGATGTCGAGCAGGTGGATGGCCGAGGCCGTGCCCTTCGCCGTCACCACGCCGATGCGGTAGCCCGCCAGCCGCAGGTCCGCCAGCATCTCCCGCACGCCGGGCAGCACCAGCTTCGACCCTGCGGCGTTGACCGCGACGTGCAGCGCGTCGCGGTACTCGACGATGATGCGGTTCATCCGGTCCTGGTCGTCGCCGAACGTGTGCAACTCGCCCATCGCGAACTCGATCGGCCGCCCGATCAGCGGGTACACGTCGCGCGGCGCGCACTCGATGCCGTTGGCCACGAGCGCGCCGGCGATGTACTCGGCGATGAGCGGCACGGTGTCGGCGAGCGTGCCGTCGAGGTCGAAGAGGACAGCGCGGGTCATGGACCCACCCTACCCAGCGTCAGCAGGACAGGCCCGCCGGCTTCGCGGACACCGGACCGCGGTTGACGCACACCCCGATGCCGCGGGCCTTCAGGCCGTCGCGCATCGCCTTCAGCGTGGGGCCGTTGAAGGCGTTCCACTTCATGTGCATCAACACGCTGTCGCCGGGCCTGGCGTAGGTCACCACCCGGGTGATCAGTTCCTGGCTGGTGCGGCCCCGGTAGTCGAACGTGTCGAGGTTCCACAGCCAGATCCTCATCCCCACCGCGGCGTAGGCCCGCTTCACGGTGTCGGTGTCGTACTGCCCACCCGGTGGGCGGCCGTACGTCGTCACCACACCGGGCGCGCCGAGCTCGCGCACCACTTCGGAGTAGGGCAGCGAGGTGAGGTCCGGGTGCGAGATGGAGTGGTTGAACACGTAGTGGCCCTTCGACCGGGCGTAGGCGGCGTCGAACCGGCCGGCGGTGATGCAGTTCCCCGTCGGGAACAACACCAGCGCGATGCCCAGGTCGGTGGCGGCGTTCACCGTCGTCTTGAAGGCAGACAGCGACACCGGGCAGTCGTCGAAGGTCAGCGTGACCCGGTCCGTCGGGTTCGGGCCGCGGTTGATGTTGTAGTAGCTCGGCGCGGGGACCGACGGGGCCTGGTCAGCGGGCGGCCGGTACCAGTAGAGCGTGGCGAGGTCGGAGCGCAGCGCGCCGAACTGCACGATGTTGTTGAACACGAACTTCGTGCCGTCCCAGATGTAGGCGCGGCACCCGTTGCGCCCGGTGGCGGCGGTCTCGCACTCCGTGCGCCAGAGCCGCCCGTTGATCTGGTGCTGCCCCGGGGTGGCCAGCGGGTTGCCCACCCACAGCGACCTCGGCGACGGCAGGTAGGTGAGGTTGTTGAACGTCCAGACCCCTGCCACCTTCAGCTGCGAGGTGCAGCGGGCCGTCTGTGAGTACGGCTCGCACCACGTGCGCCACTCGCGCCCGGCGCTGATGTGTTCGCCCGGCGTGGTGTACACGTCGACGGCGTGGGCCGGCGGCGCCGCGACCCATCCGGCCGCCACCAGTGACAGCGTCAGCGCAGCCATGAACCATTGTTTGATGTGTCGCATCACGAGCCCCCTATGCAGTGCCCGGGACATGGTTGCCCGGGGCGACGCAAGTGAATGTACTCGCGCCGGGCGGCCCCGGAAAGGGACCGTGGTCTCGCGTTTCACAAGGGGGGATACGACGACGGGGCCACGCGGTTCAGCACCGCGTGGCCCCGTCGTCTGATGGGTGGATTCAGCCGGGGATCACGTCACCGGCAGGCCACTCCTGCTTGATGAACTCGGCCACCTCGGCGGAGTGCAGCAGCTCGTCGAGCTTGGCCACGCCCGGGTTGGTGTTGTCGGTGCGCCAGGCGAGGATGTTGGCGTAGGGGTTGCCCTCCACGGCCTCGATGGCGATGGCGTCCTCTGCCTTCAGGCCGGCGTTGAGGATGAAGTTGCCGTTGATCAGCGCGGCGTCGACCTTCGGGTCCTCGAGCTGCTGGACGACCACCTCGGGCTGCGCCTCCTCGAACTGCAGGCCCTTGGGGTTCTGCTCGTCCGAGATGGTCAGCGCCGTGGTGTCCTCGGCGATGTCCTGCAGGAGGCCCGCCTCTTCGAGCAGCTTCAGGCCGCGGTACTGGTTCGACGGGTCGTTGGTGATGGCGATGACGCCGCCGTCGGGCACCTGGTCGGGGGAGGCGTGCTTGTTCGAGAACAGGGCGAAGGGCTCGATGTGGATGCCCTCGCCGTGCTCGAACTCGAAGCCCTTCTCCTCGACCTGGTTGTCGAAGTACGGCACGTGCTGGAAGTAGTTGGCGTCGAGCTCACCCGAGGCGAGCGCCTCGTTGGGCAGCACGTAGTCGTCGAACTCCCTGATCTCCAGCTCGATGCCGGCCTCTGCCGCCAGGTTCTCCTTGACGAACTCGAGGATCTTGGCGTGCGGGACGGGGCTGGCGCCGACGACGACCTTGGTGGGGCTGGCCGGGTCGAGGCTGGCGCCGGCTTCGGGCGCGGCGGCGTCTGAACCACAGGCCGTCATGGCCATGACAGTTGCCAACGAGGCAGCGACGGCGGTGAGGATCTTGCGCATAGGTCTTTCTCCTTGAGCTTGCGGCCGACAACAAGTCGGCCATCTTCCTGGACTGTGGCCCGGGTGGGCCGCCCGCCTGCGCGGCGGGAGTTCTGTGGGGTGGTGGGTCAGCGGTGGTCGATCTTCTTGGTGACGGCGTCGCCCGCCATCTGGATGACCTGGACCATGACCACCAGGATGACGACGGTGATGACCATCACGTCGACCTGGTAGCGCTGGAAGCCGTAGTTGTACGCCAACCGGCCCAGGCCGCCGCCACCGATGAGTCCCGCCATCGCTGAGTAGCCGACGATGGTGACCACCGTCGTCGTGATGGAGGCGACCAGCGCCGGCATGGCCTCGGGGATGAGCACCTTGGTCACCGACTGCATCTTGGTGGAGCCCATCGCGTGCGCGGCGTCGAGCTTGCCGGGGTGGACGTCTCGCAGCGCCGTCTCCACCAGGCGCGCGAAGAACGGGATGGCCGCGATGGCCAGCGACACCGACGCGGCGATCGGCCCCAGCGACGTGCCGACCAGCCAGCGGGTGAACGGGATGAGCGCCACCATCAGGATGGCGTAGGGGATCGAGCGCGTGATGTTGACCACGATCGACGACAGCACGAAGTTCAGCGCTCGGTTCTCGCCCAAGCCGCCGCGCTGCGTGACGAACAGCACCACGCCCAGCGGCAGGCCGATCAGCACGGTGGCGAGCCCCGAGATGCCCACCATCTGGATGGTCTCGATGAAGGCCGGCAGCAGGGCCTTCTGCAGGGCCGGGTTGTTGAACCAGGTGTCGAGGAGGGTCATGCGAGCGGTTCCTCCTCGCGGATCTCCGCGGTGCGGCGCGCGTCGGCGCCGAGCTTCTTCAGTTCCTCGACGACCCGGTCCGCGTCGGCGCCGTTGGGCACCGCCAGGCGCAGGTGGGAGAACGTGGTGCCGGCCAGCTGCTCCACCGACCCGGCGAGGATCGCCAGCTCGGCGCCCACCTCCCGCGAGGTGTGGGCGATCATCGGCAGCGCCGCGTGATCACCGCTGGCGAGCACGTCGACCAGCGTCGCGTCCGATGGCGCGACGTGGGCGTGCGGGGGGATGCCGAGCAGCGCCTGGCTGAGCCTGCCGTCGAGGTGCTTCACGACGGAGGTCAGCGGGCCGGATTCGACGATGCGGCCGCCCTCGAGGAGCGAGACGGAGTCGCAGATCTTCTTGACCACGTGCATCTCGTGCGTGATGACGAGCACGGCGAGATCGTCGGGGTTGCGGTCGCGCAGCGACACGATCAGGTCGAGGATCTCGTCGGTGGTCCGGGGGTCGAGCGCCGAGGTGGGCTCGTCGAACAGCAGGACGTCGGGGTCGGTGGCGAGGGCGCGGGCGATGCCGACGCGCTGGCGCATGCCGCCGGAGAGCTGGGCGGGGTAGGCGTTGCCGGCGTCGCCCAAGCCGACGAGGCCCAGCAGTTCCCGTGCCTTCTCGCGGCGTTTCTCGCGGCCCACGCCGATCAGTTCGAGCGGGTAGGCGACATTGGCCTCGATGGTGCGCGAGTCGAACAGGTTGGCCTGCTGGAACACCAGCCCGATGCGCCGGCGCGCGGTGCGCAGCGCGTCGGAACGTGCGGCGGTGAGGTCCACGCCGTTGATCTCGACGGCGCCCGAGGTGGGGCGGTCGAGCATGGTGAGGCAGCGCACCAGCGTCGACTTGCCGGCGCCGGAGTGCCCGATCACGCCGTGGATGGAGCCGGCGGGCACGGTGAGTGAGACGCCGTCGAGCGCGCGGACTTCGCGCTTGCCCTGGTGGTAGACCTTGCGCAGGTCTGTGACGGTGATCATGTGCCTCTCCTGTGCTCCTGCGCGATCATTCAACCACTCGGGCGCCCGGCGCTCCGAATCGGCCCGCCCGATGTTCACCAGCGGCGGAAGCGCGCCCTGGCTCTGCCACGGTGCGGGGCGGGGGCGCGGGTGCGTAGGGTGGGCGTCATGAGCCGCTCGGTGGTGTTCGTCCATGGTCTGCGTACGTCGTCGAGCATGTAGGACCCGCAGGTCAGCCGGCTCACCGCACGCGGCTGGACCTGCCTCGCGCCTGACCTGCCCGGCCACGGCAGCCGCAGGGGCGAACCGTTCACCGCGGAGGCGGCCATCGGCACCATCCGCACCGCTCTCCTCGAGGGCTCGACGGCGGGCCAGCCGCACCTGGTGGGCTGTTCGCTGGGCGGGATGGTGGCCATCCACACCGCCGGCAGGTACCCCGAGTTGGTGCGTTCGCTCGTCGCTGCGGGGTGTTCGACGCAGCCCGGCGCCCGCTCGGCAGGGCTCTACGCGCGCCTGATCGGCTGGTCGGACCGGGCGGGCGAGGCGCCCGTGCGTCGACTGCTGGGGGAGGAAGGCGCCGCGGCCTTCCTCCGGCAGGGCCGGGCCGACCTGACGGTGGTGAGCGCCGCGGTGCGGGCGGTGGCGAGGTTCGACCTGCTGGCCGACCTGGCCAGGGTCGACGCCCCGGTCACGGTCCTGAACGGCCGCCTCGACCAGTTCCGCGGACAGGAACGCCGCTTCGCCGCGGCCGCGCCCCAAGGCCGGCTGGTGGTGCTGGGCTACGGCACGCACATGGTCAACCTCACCCACCCGGACGCCTACACCGACACCCTGGAGCGACTTCTGCAGGACGCCGAGGCCCGCTGATCAGTAGTGCTTGCCCACCTCGCGGGCGACGGTGCGGAAGGTGCGCTCGTCGAGCATCGCGCCCACGCGGCGCACCGCGTCGGGATCGATCCGGAGGATCCGGTTGACCCGCGCCTCGCTGGGCCGCCGCTGGGAATCCCAGTCGCCGGCGCCGATGTCGACCCAGAAGCGGCCCGCGCGGGCCTCCTGCTCCTGGTCGCGGTCGTGGTCCTGGCTGGTGACCTGCAGGCCCAGCAGCCAGTCGCCGTCGCGCCCGATCAGCAGCACCGGGCGGTCCTTGCCCTTCGTGTGGTCCTCCTCGTAGGGCACCCACGTCCACACGACCTCCCCCGGGTCCGGCCGGCCGTCCAGGTGCGGGTCGTAGCGGATCTCCGGCATGCGGGTGTAGTCGCCGGGGTAGCCCAGCGGCTGCTCGGGCGCTCGCCTCGTCGGCGGCGGCGCGGGTGCCTTCAACCTGGCGCGCGGACGGGCTGCATCGCGCAGCACCCGGAGGAGACCGGAGAGGAGCGGGTTGGCCATGCCGGGCAGTCTAGGGGTCAGCGGAAGCGGGGGAGCCGGCCGTACAGGATCTGCTCCGGGCGCCGATAGGGCTGCGGCCGCTGGCCGCGCACCTCGGCCCACTGGGTGAAGTAGCGGCTGACTGCGGGCAGGAACAGCAGCCCCGCGCCCATCAGCGTCAGCCCCACGGGCATGGCGGCGTACCAGTGCGTCAGCGCCAGGAAGCCGCCCATCAACGCCAGCGCCACCAGGCCGGCCCATCGGGCCCAGCGCCACCCGTTCCACGCCTGGAAGCCGGCGATGCCCGCGGCCCCGGCGGCCAGCGCGAGCGCCGCCGCGAGCGCCACCTCGAGGGTCAGCGAAAGCCACTTGCCGGGCGCCGGGTCCGTCCAGCCGATGAGCCAGGCGGAGCGGCCATAGCTGGCGGGGTGCGCGGCCAACCACCAGTGCCACGCGTAGGCGCCCATGGCGCCGACGGCCGCGAGCTGCAGCAGCACCGCGGCCACCACGAGCACGACGGGGCGGCGCGGCTCACCGGTGCGCCTGCTCAGCGGCACGGCGCCGTGCAGTTCCTCCAGCGGAGGGAGCGTCGCGATCTGCTTCGGTTCTGACATCGCTGCCAAGACTACAAGTCCCCGCCGACGCAGCGCCCGTGTCTCCGCACGGGGGTTTCGGCCGGGCCGCCCGGCGGTGCAGACTGGCCCCATGCACGAGCACAGCTGGGACGAGACCTACAGCGAGTCAGAGGCCATGTGGTCCGGCAACCCCAACGCGGCCCTGGTGGCCGAAGCCGGCAAGCTCGCACCCGGGTTGGCCCTCGACGTCGGCTCCGGCGAGGGGGCCGACGCGGTCTGGCTCGAGCAGCACGGCTGGGAGGTCGTCGGGCTCGAGCCGTCGTCGGTTGCCATCGAGCGCGCAGTGCGGGCCGCGAAGGCCGCTGGCGTCGAGGTCGAGTGGGTCCACGGCGAACTCGGCACGGCCTTCCTGCCGCACGCCGAGTACGACCTGGTCGCCGCCAGCTACGTCCCGCTGTTCACCGATGAGCACACCACGGAGCAGCTCACGCGGCTCGTCGCGCCCGGCGGGCACCTCCTCGTCGTGCACCACGCCGACTTCGACACCCACGTGCACGAGGGCCACCCGGCCCACGGCAGGGAACTGCTCGGCCCCGAACAGATGGCGGACCAGCTGCCCGACGGGTGGGGCGTCGTCCTGCTCGAGCCGCGCGAGCGCACCGTGACGCACGGCGCCGGCGCGCAGCATCGCGACGACGTGGTGCTGCTCGCGCAGCGCCTCGGGTGAGCCCGGCCCGGTTCAGTTGGCGACGGCGGCGTCCACCGGTGCCACGTCGGGGCGCAGCCGCAACATCACCGGCTGCCGCAGCACGCCGTCGGGCGTCACGTTGAGGTAGCGCACCTGTACGCACAGCAGGGGGTCGACCCAGTGGGTGCGCCGCACGGCGGGGTCGCGCGGGGCGGGCTCGAACGGCGGGGTGTCGCGCTCCGTGGTACGCAGCACCTCGAGCAGCGTGTCCTTGTCGGCGTGGCTCAGCCCGGAGCCCACCCGGCCCAGGGAGTAGAGCACGGGGCGGGCCTCGAAGGTCGACTCGTCTGCGGGGTGGCCGATCCACACCGCGCCCAGCCGGGCGTCGTTGCCCGTCTCGGGTATCCAGCCGCCGATCACGCCCACCAGTTCCGTGCGGTGCGGCGTCTTGACCCAGTCGGTGCTGCGCACGCCCGGCAGGTAGACGGAGTCGGCGCGTTTGCTGATCACGCCCTCCAGGCCGGCCTCGCGGGTGGCGCGCGCCAGCGCTTCGCCGTCCTCGTGCTGGTCGGACAGCTGCCAGTGGGGGCGGTCGAGGTCGAGTTCCTCGAGCCTGGCGCGGCGCTGCGTGAGCGGCAGCCGCGTGAGGTCACGGCCGTCGGCACGCAGCAGGTCGAACACCACGAAGGTGACCGGCCGCTCCGTCGACCAGCGGGCCGCGCGCACCGGGTTGCGCACGTGCATCCGGGGCGCGATGGCATGGAACGAGGGGACGCCGTCGTCGTTGAGCGCGATGAGTTCGCCGTCGATCACGAGCCCGTCTGGCAGCCCCCGCGCGCCGGCGACCACCTCGGGGTAGGCGACGGTGATCTCGCCGTCGGTGCGGTTGTACAGGATGAGCCCGCCGTCGCTGGTCTCGGCGACCGAGCGCACGCCGTCCCACTTGATCTCGTGCACCCAGCCGGGCCCGGACGGGGGCACCCCCGGCGTGGTGGTGGGCGTGGCGAGCATGGGACGCATCGCCCCATTGTGCCGCGACGTCAGGCCCGCGTACCCCACTGGACGCGATTCTCGTTGAGGGCCTCGCGGTCGTCGTCGGACGGCGGCTGCACCAGCAACCGGGGCGGGAACGTGCCCTCGTGCAGGGAGAAGAGGTGCGGGCACAGCACCAGGGCGTCGCCGAGGCTGACGCCGAGCGGTTCGGTGTCGCCCTCGCGGAAGAAGACCACCAGGTCTGTCCGCGGGATGCTCGTGACGCCGTCGGAGGTCACCGCCAGGGTTTCCCAGCGGCCGCTGCGCTCGATCTGCAGCATCGAAGACGGGAACGGGCCCTCCATCTGCAACCGCTCGCGTTGCGCGGCGTGCTGCTGCGCGTGGATGTCGGCGCGGAGCCGCGTGAGTCGCCTCTCGGCGGGGTGCCCGGCGGGCGGGATCCACTCTCGCCAGGCGTGGTCTGCCTGCACGTGGGGCAGTGGGCAGACCTCCTTGTGCGAGCCGTGCACCGACTCCAGCACGTCGAGGAACTCCGGCCAGTGCAGCGTGCCGGTGTCCATCAGGAACAGGTCCTCGCGCGAGGCCGGCACTACGGCCCACTCTGAATCCGTGAGCTGCTCCATCTGGGCGAGCGCCGCCTCCATCGTCTGGAGGTCGGCGAACCAGGCGGAGTCGTTGCCCTCGGTCGCGTTGACCACGAGGATCGAGTTGTCGGTGACGACCGGGGCCAGCGCGAACTGCTTGGTCATGTCGCGCAGGTTCAGCACCGCGCGGGCGGCTCTGTTGATGGCCTCCTCGGTGGAGTCGCCCAGCAGCTTCTCCTCACCCACGGGCATGACGGCGGTGGGCAGGTCGATGGCGAGGCCCACCCCGACGTAGTCGGTGAGGGGGAACGTCATGGCCGGGCCGGCGTCGTCGCGGGTGAAGTAGTCTGCGCTCCGCACGAGCGGGATGGCGTCGTCCAGGTCGTACTCCTCGTCCAGGTGGGTCTGGACGGTGACCAGCAGCTTGTCGAGGGAGGCGTGGAACCGGACGAGGGCCTCGGCCGCCGATTCGCCGGGGTCCGGTTCAGCCAGTTCCGGGTTGCAGATGATGTCCTCGCCTGTCAGCAGTGTGAGCGTGATCATGCCGGGGTGCTCGGCGCTCGGAACCGCACCCACCACCAGCGGGTGTGCCAGAGCGGCAGCAACGGCGTCGTCGAGTTTCATGTATCGAGACTACTCGTCGCTTCTCGGGCGATTTTCCACCCATTTGGGTCTATCAACCGTTATCAGCCGAGTTTGCGCAGCGTGAGTTCCGTGAAGAGCCGAGCTCCGTCGGCGAGCACCGCGTCGTCGAACCGGGCATAGGCGGAGTGGTTGAACGGCGCGGTGGCGGGGTCGAGGTCCGGCGGGCAGGCGGACAGGCCGATGAAGCAGCCAGGGGCCTCCTGCAGGAGGCGCGAGAAGTCCTCGGCGCCCGCCAGGGGCTTGTCCCACCGCACGTGCCGGTCGGCGCCGAAGAGGTCGGTGACGGCCTCTGCCACGACGTCGGCCTCGGAGTCGTCGTTGACGGTCACGGGGTACTGCTCCAGAAGGTCGAACTCGCCGGTGACCCCGTGGGCCGAGGCGATGCCGGCCACCACCTGCGGGATGGTCTCGATGAGCTTGGCGCGCACCCCGGTGTCGAAGGTGCGCAGCGTGGCCTCGAGCCTGCCGTCCTCGGGGATCACGTTGGCGATGGTGCCGGCCTGCAGCAGGCCGACGGTGACGACGACGGGGTTCTGCACGTCGAAGCGGCGCGTGACCATGGTGTTCAGCGCGGTGGTGATCTCCGCGAGGGCGGGCACGGGGTCTGCGGCCATCTGCGGGGTGGAGCCGTGGCCGCCGCGGCCGACGACACGGACCCGGGCCACGTCGGAGCTGGCCATCACCGTGCCGGGCTTGGTGCTGAAGGTGCCGTGGGGGTCGAGCGCGGACCACACGTGGATGGCGTAGACCCAGTCGGGCCGCGAGCCGGCCACGTCGAGCAGGCCCTCCTCCAGCATGTAACGGCAGCCGTCGACGCCCTCCTCGCCGGGCTGGAACATGAAGACGACGTCGCCTGCGAGGTCGTCGCGGCGGGCCGAGAGTTCCTGCGCGGCGCCGACGAGCATCGCCATGTGGAGGTCGTGACCGCAGGCGTGCATGTTGCCGTTGGCCGAGGCGTACTCGAGCCCCGTGAGTTCGTCGACGGGCAGCGCGTCCATGTCCGCCCGCAGCAGCACGACGGGGCGCTTGCCCTCCGTCGGCCGCCCTCCGCGCAGCACGCCGACGACGCTGGTGACGCTCTGGCCCAGCGTGATCTCGAGCGGGAGCCCTTCGAGCGCCTCGATGATGCGCGCCTGGGTCTGGGGCAGTTGGAGCCCGACCTCGGGGATCTGATGGAGTTCGCGGCGCAGTGCTACCAGGTCGATCATGGACCCATTCATACCAGTAGCGGTCAGCGGCCGAAGAAGTCGGCGATGCCCTGGAACATCATCTGCACGGCCAGGATGACCAGGATCATGCCCATGAGGCGCTCGATGGCGATGAGGGTCTTGTCGCCGACGACGCGGCGCAGGAAGCCCGACATGTAGAGGATGGCGGCGGTCACCAGCCACGACAGGATCAGCGCGCCGAGATAGGCGGGCCACTGGTCGGGGTTCTGGCTGACCAGCACCACCTCGACGGCGAGCAGCGACGGCCCCGCGACGTACGGGACGGCGAGCGGGACGATGAACGGCTCGTCGTCGGTGTGGGGCTCGCGCAGGTTGCGCTCGGGGGTGGGGAACACCATGCGGATGGCGATCAGCAGCAGGATGACGCCGCCGGCCGCCACGAGCGCGCCGTTGTCGATGCTGAGGAGTTGGAGCAGGCCCCGCCCGGCGAAGAGGAACGCCACCATGATGCCCAGCGCGATCAGCAGCTCCCGGAGGATGACCCACTGGCGCCGCTCCTCGGGCGTGTTGCGCAGGGCTGTCAGGAACAGCGGAACGTTGCCCAGGGGGTCCATGACGAGGAAGAACGTCAACGCGGCGGCAAGCACGGGATGGGGGCTCCTTTCCGGGGGGGGGGACGGTCCTCAGCCTGCCAGAGTCGCGCGGCCCGCGTCGGGCCGGGGTGGTCGGCGGGGCGCTGGGCGTATCGAAAGACGTTGTGCATATCGAGATTCGATGCTATCGTTTAACGATATACAGACCGAAGGGGGCTGACATGGCCAAGGATCGCATCAAGTTCGACGACTCGGACTTCCAACTCACCAAGATCGTCGGCGCCGGCGTCGCCGTCGTCACGGCGATCATCTCAGTCGTGATCCCCATCATCACCTGGGCCAGGGGCGAGCCCCTCGACACCGAGGTCTCTCCGGAGGTGGCGGGGCAGGCGTTGGCGGGTGCCGAGCCGGGCGTCTACCTCGGGCATGGTCGGGAGATCCAGGCGACCTTCACCGACGCGGGGCTGGGCCTGTGGTTGGCCTCGCTCGCACCGGCGGTGTTGTTCGTGATGATCCTCGCCGTGGTTGTCTGGCTGCTGTGGCAGCTCTTGGATGATGTCCGCGGCGGCCACCCCTTCACGCTTGCCAACGTGAGGCGAATGCGCGCCATCGCCATGGTGATCGTGGGCGGCTCGGTGCTGCTGTTCCTGGCGGGTGGCGTCAGCAACGGGATCCTGTCGAGTGCCGCGGTGGAGGGCGTCGACGCGATGTTCATCGCCGGCGGTGACGCGCGCGACCTGCTGCTGCCCGGCGTCGGCTTCCTGATCGCCGGGCTCGCAGAGGCGTTCCGACGGGGGATCGAGCTCGAGCAAGACGTCGAGGGGTTGGTCTGACATGGGCGAGCCTGCCCACCGCGTGGTCTGCCACCTCGACGACCTGCTCGAGGCCCGCGGCATGACGCTCGTGGCGTTGGCTGAGCAGGTGGGCGTGACGCCGGTGAACCTGTCGGTGCTGAAGAACAACCGCGCCAAGGCCATCCGCTACTCCACGCTCACCGCGCTGTGCGACGCGCTGGGCTGCCAGCCGGGGGACCTGTTCACCGTCCAGCGCTGAACTTGTCGCTTCCAAAAGAGGGGTCAGGTGTGGATTATCCACACCTGACCCCTCTCTTGGTAGGGATGTGTCAGACCGCCATGGTGCCGGTCTCGAGGAACCGGACGTGCCAGCCCAGCGCGCTGGCCAGGTCGTGCGGCGTGTGCATGCCGTTGGCCTTCTTCTCCGCCAGCTTCACGTACTCGCGCAGGGGCTCCTTGTAGTCGGGGTGCGCGCAGTTGTCGATGATCGCCTTGGCGCGCAGGCGCGGGGCCAGGCCGCGCAGGTCCGCCAGGCCCTGCTCGGTGATGATCACCTGGACGTCGTGCTCGGTGTGGTCCACGTGGTTGACCATCGGCACGATGCAGGAGATGGCGCCGCCCTTCGCCGTCGACGGCGTGACGAACGACGAGATCCAGCCGTTGCGGGTGAAGTCACCCGAGCCGCCGATGCCGTTCTGCATGCGCGAGCCCATCACGTGCGTGGAGTTCACGTTGCCGTAGATGTCGGCCTCGATCATGCCGTTGCAGGCGATGACGCCCATCCGGCGGATGGCCTCCGGGTGGTTGGAGACGTCCTGCGGGCGCAGCACGATCTTCTTGGAGTAGTGGGCGGCGTTGTCGTTCATCTTCTCCGCGGCCTTCGGGGAGAGCGAGAACGCGGTGGCGGAGGCGACGGTGAGCTTGCCCGAGTCGAGCAGGTCGACCATGCCGTCCTGGATGACCTCGGTGTAGGACGTGAGGTTCTCGAACGGGCCCTCGAGGAGGCCCTGCAGCACCGCGTTGGCGATGTTGCCGACGCCCGACTGCAGCGGCAGGAGGTTCTCCGGCAGGCGGCCGACCTTGACCTCGTGGCCGAGGAAGTCGAGGAAGTTGCCGGCGATGGCGCGCGAGTCGTCGTCGAGGTGCTTGAAGGGGGTGTTGCGGTCAGGCGAGTTGGTCTCGATGATCGCGATGACCTTGTCCGGGTCCACCTTGAGGACCTTGTCGCCGATGCGGTCGCCCGCGGTCTGGATGGGCAGCGGCACCCGGTTGGGCGGCAGCGCGCCGACGGGGGAGTAGATGTCGTGCATGCCGAAGAGGCCCTCGGACTGCCACTCGTTGACCTCGATGATCACCTTGTCCGCGTGCTCGAGGTAGGTGCGGTTCATGCCCACCGACGACGACGGGATGATGTCGCCGTCCTCCGTGATGGCGGTGGCCTCGATGACGGCGAGGTGCAGCTTGCCGAGGAAGCCCTGCGACACCTGGGGGCCCATGTGGGACAGGTGGATGTCCTGGTAGTAGGACACGCCCGTGTTGATGGTGTTGCGCATGTCGGGATCCGACTGGTACGGGGCGCGGTACGAGATGCCGCCCGTGCGGGCGAGGGCCCCGTCGAGTTCCGGAGCCGTGGACGCGCCGGTCCACACGCCGATCCTGAACTCCTCGCCGCGGTTGTGCGCGGCGTCGATGATCGCGGCGAGCGCCTCTGGGAGCGCCTTGGGGTAACCGGAGCCGGTGAACCCAGAGAAGCCGACATTCCATCCGTTCTCGACCAGGGCGGCTGCGTCGTGGGCCGACATCACCTTGTTCCTGAACGCCTCGTAGCGGATGCGACCTGACATCTGTCCTCCTTGAAGATTTTCGGTGGCGTGGCCAACCATACCGGCTGGGCCCTGCGCGGAGCCGCTGGGTCGAAATTGATCGGATGTCCTCGCTTGACCGGTCACCCGAGATGTTTTAGTCTTGAAACGAAACAAAGTAGTTGGGGCGATGATCGTCCGCAGGAGGAAATCAACCACCATGAACCACACACCCACTCCCGAGGACAAGTTCTCCTTCGGCCTCTGGACCGTCGGCTGGACCGGTACCGACCCATTCGGCACCAGCACCCGTCCCGCGTTCGACCCCTGGGAGTACGCCGCGAAGCTCGCCGAGCTCGGCGCCTGGGGCATCACGTTCCACGACAACGACGTCTTCCCGTTCGACGCCACCGACGAGGAGCGCAGCTCGCGCGTCGGCAAGCTGAAGGACGCCGCCGACAAGGCCGGCCTCGTCATCGAGATGGTCACCACCAACACCTTCTCGCACCCGGTGTTCAAGGACGGCGGCCTGACGGCCAACGACCGCTCCGTGCGCCGCTTCGGCCTGCGCAAGGTGCTGCGCAACGTCGACCTGGCCGCCGAGCTGGGCGCCAGCACTTTCGTGATGTGGGGTGGCCGCGAGGGCACCGAGTACGAGTCCTCCAAGGACCTGTACGCCGCGCACGCCCGCTACGCGGAGGGCCTCGACACCGTCGCCGCCTACATCAAGGAGCAGGGCTACGACCTGCGCATCGGCCTGGAGCCCAAGCCCAACGAGCCGCGCGGTGACATCTTCCTGCCCACGATCGGCCATGCGCTGGCCCTCATCGCCACGCTGGACAACGGCGACATCGTCGGCCTCAACCCCGAGGTGGGCCACGAGCAGATGGCCAACCTCAACTACACGCACGGCCTGGCGCAGGCGCTGCACTCCGACAAGCTGTTCCACATCGACCTCAACGGCCAGCGGGGCCTGAAGTACGACCAGGACCTCGTGTTCGGCCACGGCGACCTGATCAGCGCCTTCTTCACCGTCGACCTGCTGGTCAACGGCTTCCCGTTCTCGCCCGACGCGCCGCGCTACGACGGCCCGATCCACTTCGACTACAAGCCGTCGCGCACCGAGGGCGTCGAGGGCATCTGGGATTCGGCCCGGGCGAACATGGAGATGTACCTGCTGCTGGCCGAGAAGGCGAAGGCCTTCCGCGCCGACCCGCAGGTGCAGGCGCTCATGAAGGAGGCCAGCGTCGACGAACTGGCGCAGCCCACGCTGGCAGAGGGCGAGTCGATCAAGGATTTCCTCGCCGCGGAGGAGGAGTTCGACGCCGACGCCAAGGGCGCCCGCGAGTACCGCTACGTCGAGCTGTACCAGGCGGCGCTGCGCCACCTCGTCAGCTGAGGGCTGGTCGAGCTGATGGAAGCCCCCGTGCCGTTCAGGTTGCTGAACGGACCGGGGGCTTCGTCATGCGCGGGCCGCGCGGGCCGCGCGGCTCAGCCGGCGTTGAAGGCGAACGCGGCGACGGCGTCGAGGCGGGCGAACGGGATGGCCACGTCGGCCGCCGCTGCCGTCACGGGCTTGGCGCAGTAGGCGACGGAGAGGCCGGCGGCGTCGAACATGTCGAGGTCGTTGGCCCCGTCGCCCACGGCGACGGTGAGTTCCGGGTCGATGCCGTGGGCGTGGGCGAAGCGCAGCAGGTCGCGCGCCTTCTGCTCCCGGTTCACCACGGTGCCGATCACCCTTCCGGTCAGCCGCTCCACCCCGTCGACGACCTCGGTCTCGAGTTCGTTGGCGTGGCAGAAGTCGAGCCCCAGCCGCTCGGCCAGCGGCCCGACCAGTTGCGTGAAGCCGCCGGAGGTGACGCCCACCTTGGCGCCGACGGAGCGCGCCGCGCGGATGAGTTCCTGCGCGCCGGGGGACAGCGTCATGGCCGGGGCCACGTCGTCGAACACGGCGACGGGCAGCCCACCGAGGGTGGCGACGCGTTCGCGCAGCGAGGCGGTGAAGTCGAGCTCGCCGCGCATGGCGCGCTCGGTGATCTCGGCGACCTTCTCGCCTGCGCCGGCGTGGTGCGCGAGGAGGTCGACGGCCTCGGTGGTGGTCAGCGTGGAATCCACGTCCATCAGCAGCAGCCTGGCCGGCTGCGCCGCCAACGGCCTGGTCAGGACCCCGACGGCGACGTTGCCGGCCACCGCGCGCAGGGCCTGCCGCAACTGGTCGGGCTCGTCGTGGCGCGTGTAGACGTTGACCCGCTGGCCGTACGCCGTGCGGTCCACCGTCTTCGAGATGGGCGTGGGGATGCAGGCGAGCAGGGACTCGGGAATGGGGCCCATGGCCGCCAGCGTCACGCGGATGTCCATGGGCCCCAACCTTAGAGGGGAAAGCGCGCCGTCGTCGTCGGGCGCCCAAGCGGTGGAGCGTCAGTTCGGGGCGGCGATCGGCGTGACCGACACCTTCTGCTCCTGGCCCTCGCGCAGCAGCGTGATCTCCATCTCCTCGCCGACGCGGCCGGCGCGGACGAGCGCCACCAGTGACTCGGTCGAGGTCACCGGCTGGCCGTCGACGTGCGTGACCTGGTCACCCACCTGGAGGCTCGCCTGCTCAGCGGGGGAACCGGGCACGACCTGGACGATCTCCGCACCGAGCGGGCCGTAGGTCTGGACGTCGCTGGCGCTGACGCCCAGCTGCGGGTGCTCGGCGCGGCCGCTGGCGATGAGCTGCTCGGCCACGTACTGCACCTGGTCTGAGCCGATGGCGAAGCCGATGCCGATGTTGCCCGCCTGGCTCTGGCCGGCCGACGGCAGCGAGGCGATCGACGACGTGATGCCCACCAGTTCACCGGCCGTGTTGACCAGCGCGCCCCCCGAGTTGCCCGGGTTGATGGCGGCGTTGGTCTGGATCGCGGCGGTGACCACCACGTTGTCGGGGGTCTGCTGGGCGACGGTCTCGTTGGTCACCGCGCGGGTGGTGACGGGCCGGTTCAGGGCGGAGACGATGCCGGTGGTCACGGTGTCGGCGAGCCCCAGCGGGTTGCCGATGGCCATGACCTGGTCGCCCACCTCGAGGGCCTTGGAGTCGCCGTAGCCCATGACCGCGAGGTCCGACGGCGGGTCGATCATCTTGATCACGGCCAGGTCCGTCGACGGGTCGTAGCCGACGGCCTCCGCGCGGTAAGCGGTGTTGCCGAGCAGCACCGTGATCTGGCCGCCGCCCGCCGCGCTGGCCACGACGTGGTTGTTGGTCACGATGTGGCCCGCGCCGTCGATGACGACACCGGAACCCTGACTGCCGGAGCCGCCGCCGGAGACCTGGATGGCGACGACGGACTTCGACGCCACCTCGGCCACCGCGCTCCAGTCGGGGTTGGACGGGTCCGCCTGGACGACGGTGGTCTGCTGCCCGCCGGACGGGTCCTGGCTGGTCTCGGTGGAGGGGCTGGCGCTGGGCGACGTGGAGCTGGCGCTGGGCGAGGCGACGTCGTCGGCGGCGTAGCGGGAGGCCACGTAGCCGGTGCCGCCGCCGATGCCGCCGGCGAGCACTGCCACGGCCAGCAGTCCGGCCACGCGCGAGCCGCCCTTCTTCCGGGGCGCCTGCACCGCCGTTGCGCTGGAGGCCGACTGCGGGTAGCCCGGGTACGACGGGCGAGGCGGGGGATAGGCGGAGTGCTGGAACGTCGGGCCCGACTGCTGGTAGCTCGGCCGCGGGGGGTACTGCTGCGCGGGCTGGGACGATTGCGCGGGCTGCGACGGCTGGCCCGGCTGGGCCGGCGGGTTCCACTGCGACGACTCGCGGCTCCACGGATCCGGCTGCTGGTTGTGCTGCTGCTCGTTGCTCATCTGGGCTCCTTGGTGGGTACGCGCCTAGACAACTACCCCAGTCTATGAGGTTCCTGTGAGGCCTCTTTGAGCCAGCAACGCGATCTTTGACCTTGCCACCATCTTCCCCGCGTCTTCACGCAGTGGGAAGTGGTGCGGCAAGTGGGTGGTGAGTTCGTGCTCACGTTGCGCGACGGTATCGCTGGCGCGGGCTTCGGGTGGGTTCCAGAGCTTCGAGTAGGCCCTCGTTCAGCAGTTGGTTGATTGCGTTCTGGATTGATGTGCGACTCAGACCCGTGAGTTCGCGGAGCTCTGCGGTACTGGCTGATTCACGGTCAGCCATGAGGTGCAGCACGCGCTCTCGTGTTGTGCCTCTCGCCTCCTCTGCAGGCGCTACGCGACGCCTCCGGAAGATGACCGTGAAGCTGGCGAGATCATCGCGTACCTCGATGGGGGGCATCAGTGCCTTGCGCAGTGCTTCCTCCATGACCGCGAAGCCTGTTCCTCGGTTTTCGGCCACGAGGCCCCCGCCTGGCAGCTGCACATGTTCCAGCAGGGTGCTCAGCCTCTGGTTGCGAGTTGAACTCAAGCCAGCGTGCCCCAAAGTGCGCTTCGTCACCGTTCCGTAGAGACCCCCTGGGTTGGTGATCTCAAGCCTGTCGACGAACATGTTGACTTGAACCTGGGTGCCTCGTGCTGAGGGGGAGTAGTCGCGATGCATCAGCGCGTTGACGACTGCTTCACGAACCGCCGCAAGGGGATAGTCAGGGAGCTCGCGCCTGTAGGGGCCTTCCATGATGGCCCCGGTCGCCATGCTCCTGGCCACCATGGCAACGGACTGTTCGACCAGCTCCGGAATCGGGCCGGTCAGCGTCTGGCTGTCGAGCAACCGGAGCCCCTCGGCGATGTCGCCCTTGGTGGTCCCCGGGAAGTGCGCGAAGGACACCGTCAGCCGAGGGAAGAACCCCTGAGGGTACTCGCCCATGGCCAGTATCGCGGCGAGCGTGGGGGCTCCCTCCTTGACCACGTGCAGGCGTTGCATTGCGATGTCGTCGCCTTGTGAAAATGTCCGTCTTCTGACGTGGCGTTGTGAATCGAGGTAGCTGACCAGCGCCTCGGGCATCACGTCCGCCAGGGTTGCCTGAGGCACCGGTTCGTCGTCCCAGGTGGGCTGGCGGTGTTCCTCCACCAGCCGGTCCACTTCGTAGGCGTCCAGCCGCTGGTCGCCATCGCCGACACGGATGAAGGCGCCTTGGTACCGACCACGCGCGGTGATGTAGCAGGGCTTGTCGCGCGGCTGGAGCTCTGGAATCCGTGCGAGCAAGAGTGCGCCATCCTCGTACGGCACGATGTCCAGAGTGCCCCGCACCGGTGGAGTCAGCTCATTCATCCGGCTCGCGAGTTGATCCCGCGCCTTACGCGCGTCGAAATCATCAACGGGCGCAAAACCTGCCCCTTCGGCGAGCCCGACGATGATGAGGCCGCCTGCTGTGTTGGAAAAGGAACTCAGCGTCTCCAGGATGTCCTTGCCCACCCCGGATTTGATCTCGATGTCTTGCTCATCAGTTCCGACCAGGCGCAATTCGGCGATGAGTTCTGTCAGGGCTGGAGCTTCCATGACTCTCTTCCCACAATGGCTTCCCACATAACTTACCAGGAAGCTTACCGCCTGGTAAGTAAGTGGTAAGTCAAGGGGTCCTCACGGCTCAGGCGCGGATGATCCGGCGCTCGATCGCCGCCGCGACCGCACCGGCGCGGGTGTCTACGCCCAGCTTGGTGTAGATGTGCGACAGGTGCGACTTCACCGTCGCCTCAGAGACGAACAGCTCGCGCGCCATCTCCCGGTTACCCAGGCCGCGCGAGAGCAGCTCGAGCACCTCCACCTCGCGCTCGGTGATGGTGGTGGCGCCCGGCGTGGTGCGGCGCACCAGCGTGGCGGCCACCGACGGCGCCAGTACCGTCTCGCCGCGCGCGGTCGAGCGGATGCCGGCGAACAACTCCTCCGGCGGCTGCGGCAGCGCGCGCAGCGCGGCGGTCACTTGTGCGCCGCCCACCTCGCCGTCGCCCAGGCTGAGGTCCATCGGCACCACGTCGGGCGACGTCCCGGCGACTGCGGCCAGCGCGGCGTCGAGCCCGTCGGCCTCCGCCACCACGGTGAGGCCCTCCTGCCCCTCGACGAGCGCCCTCAGCCCGGCGCGCACCACCGGGTGGTCGTCGACCAGCACGATCCGGATCATCGGGAGCCTCCATCGATGGGTAGGTGGACGGACACGGTGGTGCCCTCGCCGGGGGCGCTCTCGACGTAGGCCGCGCCGCCCAGCGCTGCCGCGCGGTCGCGGATGCCGGTGAGCCCGTGGCCGCGGGTGTCGGGCGGGGTGGTCTCGGCACCGCCAATTCCGCCCAGACCGAGGTGCGGAAGGACGCCGGAGCCGACGGCCGGTTCACCGCGCGCGGCATCACCGTCGACGCCGAGGGCCGCGTCTACCTCGCCGGCGGCCCCAACGGCCTGAACACCGGGCCGCAGGTCTTCCGCGTAGCCGACGACGGCTCGGGCTTCCAGGCGACCCTGTGGGCCGACGCCACCGACGAGATCGTGGTCTTCACCGGCTTCAACCTCGGCGGCATCGTGCTGACGGCGGACCGCAGGGCCCTCGTCGTGGCGCAGGGCACCACTGGCCAGCTGTGGCGCTTCGATTCGGTGACCGGCGGGGCCACGCCGGTGGCCACCGGCGGCGCGGACCTCACCAACGCCGACGGCCTCGTGCGCCAGGGCAACCGCCTCACCGTCGTGCGCAACTTCACCAGGAAGGTCGCCACGCTGCGGCTCGCCGCGGACGGCACCGCGGCCCAGCTCATCGGCCAGGTCGACACCGCGCCCGACCGCGTGCTCACCACCGCCAAGGTGTTGCGCGGCCGCATCCTCTACGTCGACAGCAAGTTCGACGAGACGGTGGGCCTGCCGCCCTACGAGGTGGTCACCGACCCGACGACGTGACCGTGACCGTGTAGTGCCGATCCTGCGCCACGACGCGGGTGGGGCCGAGCCTTTCGCTGAGCGCCCGGCGGTACGGCAGGTGCGAGTTGTACACGCACCACAGCTGGCCGCCGGGCCGCAGCACGCGCGAGGCCTCGTCGAACATCTTGAGGGTGTCGGTGGAGTCCTTCGCCACCCCCTGGTGGAACGGCGGGTTGGTGACGATGGCGTCGACGCTGTGGTCGGCGTAGCCGTCGAGCCCGTCGCCCCAGGTGGCGTCCACGGTGAGGCCGTTGACCTCGGCGGCGACGGCGGTGCCGGCCACTGCCGACCAGCTCACGTCGCGGGCCAGCACGCCCATGCCCTCCTTCGCCAACCACATGGCCACCGAGCCGTTGCCGCAGCCCCAGTCCAGCACGGTGCCGGCCTCGAGCCGCGCGTGGTCGCCGCCGCCGGCCAGCGCCATCAGCAGAAGTCGCGTGCCCGGGTCGACCTTGGTGCCGCCGAACGTGGCGCCGTAGGCGGCCACGGCGAACCCGAGGTCGTCGTGCTGGCGCACCTTCGGCCAGTCCGACTCCAGGCCCTGCGGGCCGTACGCCCGCAGGACGCGTGACTTGGAGCGGCCCAGCGACGCGTTCACGGCCGCGAAGTGCTTGGCGAGCACCTCGTTCATCGAGTAGTTCATGTGCCGGATCCGCGCCCCGCCGAGGTACGTCACGTCCGGCGCCCCCTGCACGACGGCGGCCTGGTGGTCCAGGGCGGCCAGGCTCTTCGGGAGGCGGGCCAACGCCAGGTCCACGCCGCCGAGGTCGTCGGGGTGTTCGACCAGCAGCTCCGGGGCCACCGAGGCCGCGTCGCGCCAGTCGTCGCAGAAGACCCGCACGTCGGGGGTGATGCCCAACGCGCCGTCCACCAGTTCGGGCGCGTCGAGGATCGCGACGGCGGCAGCCTCCTTCGGGGCCTCGTCCCAGATCAGGTCGTCCACGGCGTCTCTCATGGGTCAACCCTAGACTTTGCCCGTGATCTTGCACCTCGTCCGGCACGGACAGTCGACGTGGAACCTGCAACGCAGGCTGCAGGGCCAGACCGTCGACGTGCCGCTCACCGACCTCGGGCACGCGCAGGCGCACGCCGCGGCGGCGGGCCTGGTGGGACGGCGCATCACCGCGATCTGGTCCTCCGACCAGGTGCGCGCACTGCAGACCGCCGGGGCCATCTCGGACGTGCTCGGGGTGCCGGTGCAGGCCTGCGCGGCACTGCGTGAGCAGGCGCTGGGCCGGCTCGAGGGCCTCAGCTACGACGACCTCACCGAGGAGCCCGTGCCCGACGGGGCCCACCTCTCGGAGGTGCGCTGGGGCGGCGGCGAGTCCGTCCGCGACGTGCACGGCCGCCTCTCGGGCTTCGTCGCGGGGCTCGCACCCACCGACGGCGAGGTGGTGCTCGTCTCGCACGGCGACACGCTGCGCATCCTGCTGGCGGTGCTCGCGGGCCGCGGCCACCGCGACGTGGAGTGGCTGGAGTTCGGCAACGGCGAGGTCCGCACCGTCGAGGTGGCCCGATAGGGTTCGCTGCGTGATCTCCAGAGCACTCGGCCTCGCCCTGGGCGTGGTCGCCGACCAGCTCCTCGGCGACCCGAAGCGCCACCACCCGGTGGCCTGGTTCGGCACGTTCGCCGCGCGCCTCGAGGAGCCGCTGTACGGCGACGACGTCGTCGCCGGTGCGGTCTACGCCGCAGCCACCGTGACCCCGGTCGTGGCGCTGGGCGTGGCCGCCGAACGGCTCACGCGCAGCCGGCCGCTGCTGCACACCGCCGCCACCGCGCTGGCCACGTGGGCCGTGCTCGGCGCCCGCACCCTCGTCCGGGAGGGGGAAGCCATGGCCGACAGCCTGGAGGTCGGCGACCTGGACCGCGCCCGAGCGCAGCTGCCCAACCTCTGCGGCCGCGACGCCAGCCGGCTCGACGCCCCGGAGCTGGGCCGCGCCACCGTCGAATCCATGGCGGAGAACGCCGCCGACGCAGCGGTGGCCTCGCTGTTCTGGGGTGCGATCCTCGGCGTCCCCGGGCTGCTGGCGCACCGCGCCGTCAACACGCTCGACGCCATGGTGGGGCGCCGCGACGAGCGCTACGGCCGCTTCGGCACGGCCTCCGCGCGGCTCGACGACGCGCTCGACTACTTCCCGGCGCGCATCACCGGCGCCCTGGCCTCCGCGTTGGCGCCCACGGTGGGAGGCCGGGCGCGGCAGGCCTGGACCATCACGCTGCGCGACGCCGGCAACCACCCCTCGCCCAACGGCGGCTGGTGCGAGGCCGCGTGGGCGGGAGCGCTCGACGTGCAGCTGGGCGGGCGCAACGTCTACGCCAGCCGGGTCGAGGACCGGGGGCTGCTGGGCGACGGCCCGCGGCCCGGCGCGTGCGAGGTGCGCAAGGCGGCGCACCTGGTGACGCTGGTGACCGGGGCTGCCACCGTGCTGGCCGCGGGCGCGGCGCTGTTGCTGGGGCGGCGCCGATGAGCTTCCTGGTGGCCGGCACGTCGTCGGATGCGGGCAAGTCGCTGATCACCGCCGGCCTGTGCCGGGCGGCCCGACGCCGGGGCATCGACGTGGCGCCGTTCAAGGCGCAGAACATGAGCAACAACTCCATGGTGGTGGCCGACGGCGAGATCGGCCGCGCGCAGTACCTGCAGGCCATCGCCGCCGGGGTGACGCCGTCGACCCTGCTGAACCCCGTGCTCCTGAAGCCGGGCAGCGACCGGCGCTCGCACGTGATCCTGCGCGGGCAGCCCGCCGGCGAACTGCGCGCAGGCGAGTACGCCACCGGGCGACGGCTGCTGGCCGAGGCGGCGCACGACGCGTACCGCGAACTGGCCGCCACGCACGACCTGGTGATCTGCGAGGGAGCGGGCTCGCCGGCAGAGATCAACCTGCGCGAGGGCGACTACACCAACATGGGGCTGGCAAGGGCCTTCAACCTGCCGGTGCTGCTCGTGGGCGACATCGACCGCGGCGGCGTGCTGGCCGCGCTCTACGGCACCTGGGCGCTGCTGGACGACGACGACCGGGCGCTGCTGGCCGGCTACCTCATCAACAAGTTCCGCGGCGACCAGGCCGTCCTCGACCCGGGCCTCCAGGAACTCACCCGCCGCTGCGGGCTGCCCGGCTTCGGCGTGGTGCCGTGGCTGCCGGGCATGTGGGTCGACGGCGAGGACGCCCTCGAGGTGGCGCGCTGGCGCGGCGAGGGGAAGGCCGACGGCGGGCTCACCGTCGCCGTCGTCCGGATGCCGCGCATCTCCAACGCGACGGACGTGGACGCGCTCGCGGCCGAGCCGGGCGTGCAGGTGAGCGTCACGACGGACCCCGCAGTGGTGGCGGCGGCCGACCTGGCGGTGCTGCCCGGGTCGCGCGCCACGCTGCACGACCTGGCCTGGCTGCGCCAGAGGGGGCTGGCCGACGCGGTGCTCGCCCGCGCCGCGGCCGGGCGGCCGGTGCTGGGGATCTGCGGCGGGTTCCAGATGCTGGCCCGCGCCATCGTCGACCCCGTGGAGAGCGGGGGCGCCGCGCCGGTGCCGGGGCTGGGGTTGCTGCCGGTGGATGTGCGGTTCGAGGCCGACAAGGTGTTGGGCCGCCCGAAGGGCCAGTGGCGGGGCATCCCGGTGGAGGGCTACGAGATCCACCACGGGCGCACGTCCAGCTGGCCCGGCTCAGGGGCCGAGGAGTTCCTCGGCGGCGTCCGGGTGGGGCAGACATGGGGCACCATGTGGCACGGTGCGCTGGAGTGCGACGGGTTCCGCCGCGCCTGGCTGGCCGAGGTGGCGTGCGCGGCCGGCCGCGACTGGGTGCCCTCGGCCGCACCGGGGTTCGCCGAACGGCGCGAGCAGATGCTCGAGGCCGTGGCCGACGCGCTCGAGGAACACGCTGACGTGGAGCGCCTCCTGCAGCTTGGCTGACCCCGCCGTCGGGCCCCTGCGGAGCGCCTGCAAGGATGGGCGCCAACGCGCAGAGCGTCAGAGGAACCCGGTGCGACCCCGGGACGGTCCCGCCACTGTGTGCCCCTGTCAGGGGTGAGTCAGGAACTCTGTCTGCGCGGCCACTTGTCCGGGCGAGCGACCCAAGGAGGCCACGGTTGAACACCGTCCCCACCCATGCCCACCGGCGCCTGATCGGCGTCGGCGTCGGGCCAGGAGATCCCACACACGTCACCCTCAAGGCAGCCGAGGCGCTGCGCACGGCCGACGTCGTGCTCGTGCCCGCCACGGAGGCGTCCGGCGACGGCCCCGGCCGGGCCGAACTGATCGTCGCCGAGGTGGCGCCCGCTGCGCGGCTGCGGCGCATCCCCTTCACCATGGCGGACCGCAGCGGCGTCTCGGAGCGCCGCAAGGAGGCGTGGCTCACGTCGGCCGCGGCCGCCGTCGAGGAGTTCGACGGCGGGGCCGGGGTGGTGGCGTTCGCCACCGTCGGCGACCCGTCGGTGTACTCGACGTTCTCGTACCTGGCCGCCCACGTCGTCGCCTCGCGGCCGGGGGTGGAGGTCGAGGTGGTCCCGGGGATCACCGCGATGCAGGCCCTGGCGGCGGAGTCGCGCACCCCGCTCGTCGAGGGGCAGGAGGTCCTGGCGCTGGTGCCGGTGACGGTCGGGCTGGACCGGGTGCGCGAGTTGCTGCGGGCCGCCGACACGGTGGTCGCCTACAAGGGCGGCCGCACGCTGCCCGACCTGGTGCGCCTGTTGCGCGACGAGGGGCGCGACGGCGTCGTGGGGGTCAACGTCTCCCTGGCGGGCCAGCGGCTGCTGCAGTTGGACGACCTGGGCGACGGCGAACGGGCGCCGTACTTCTCCACCGTGCTGAGCGCCCCGCGGCGCACCGAGACCGGCGGCGCGCTGTGAGCGGCCGCGTGGTCTTCGTCGGTGCCGGTCCCGGCGCGGCAGACCTCATCACGCTGCGGGGGGCCCGCGTGATCGCCGAGGCCGACGTCGTCATCTGGGCGTCGTCGCTGGTGCACCCCGACCTCGTCGCGACGGCGAAGCCCGGCGCCGAGGTGATCGACTCGGCCTCGGCATCGCTGGAGGACCTCGTCCCCGTCTACGAGCGCGCCCGCGACGAGGGGCTCACCGTCGCTCGCGTGCACACCGGCGACCCCTCCATCTACGGCGCCACCGCGGAGCAGCGCGACCTCATCCGCCGGCTGGGGCTCGCCGTCGAATCCGTGCCGGGCATCTCGGCGTTCTCCGCCGCGGCCGCTCGGATGGAGGTCGAGTTGACGGTGCCGGAGGTGTCGCAGTCGCTGGTGTTGACCAGGCTCGAGGGCGGCCGCACGCCCATGCCGCCGAGGGAGACCGTCAGGTCCTTCGCCGCACACGGCGCCACCATGGCGCTGTACCTGTCGGCGGCGCGCAACAAGGTGCTGCAGGAGGAACTCCTGGCCGGCGGCTACCCGCCGGGGACGCCCTGCATCGTCGGGTACCGCGTGACGTGGCCCGACGAGCTGATGCTGCGCTGCGAGCTCTCCCAGTTGTCCTCGACGATGCGGGAGCACAAGTTGTGGAAGCACACCGTCGTGCTCGTGGGGCCGGCGCTCGCCGAGGGCCCACTGAGCACCCGTTCCCACCTCTACCACCCAGGTTTCCGGCACGAGTACCGCGCGGCCGAACCCCACGCGCAGGCAGACCTGCGCGCCCAGGGCACGCGTGGCGTCACGGAGGCACTGTCATGATCCACGTCCACGGCTACCTGGGGCAGCTGGCCCCGGAGACGGTCGAACTCGCCGGACGCGCCGCGCTGGTGGTCGGCGGGCGCCGACACCTGGCGGCGCTGGGCGTCGACGAGCAGCGGGGCGTGGTGCTGGGGGCGCTCGCCCCCGCGCTGGAGCGGCTGCGCGCGCTGCCCGACGGCGCCGACGCCCTGGTGCTCGCCAGCGGCGACCCCGGCTTCCACGGCATCGTGCGCAGGCTGCGCGACGAGGGCCTCGAGGTGACGGTGCGCCCCGCGGTGAGCTCGGTGGCGGCCGCGTTCGCAGCGGTGGCACTGCCGTGGGACGACGCCGTGGTGGTCTCGGCCCACGGGCGCCCCATCGACGACGCGGTGGCCGCCGCGCTGCGGCACCCGAAGGTCGCGGTGCTCACCGGCCCGGGCTCCGGCCTGCGGGAGATCGCGGCCGCCCTGGTGGCCTGTGGGCGGGCGCCACGCTTCGTGGTCGCCGAGCGGTTGGGGGAGGTTGATGAACGGGTGCGGTGGTTCACCGGTGACGAGGCGTTGCGCGCCGACGTGGTCGAACCCAACGTCGTGCTGGTCCTCGACGCGTCGGCACCTCGCACCTCGAGCGGTGCCACCCCCACGATCGGGCAGGTCACGAACTCCGCTGCGGCGCGTCGGCATGCCGACGCCATCGACGCCGTCGTGGGGCCCACCCTGCGCTTCGACGGGCCCTCGCGCGAGGGGCTCGCCGCCGCCTGGCAGCGGTGTGACCTCATCGTCAGCCACCTGGCGCTGGGCGCGACGTCGCGGATCATCGCGCCGTGGCTGCACGACAAGAAGGCCGACCCGGGCGTGGTCGTGGTGGACGAGGCGGGCCGGTTCGCCGTGCCGCTGGTGGGCGGCCACGCGGGCGGGGCGAACGACCTCGCGCGCCGCATCGCGGAGGCCACCGGCGCCACGCCGGTGCTGACCACGGCCACGGACGCGCTGAACATCCCGGCGCTCGACACCTTGGGCTGGGCCTACGCCGGCGACGTCGCGGCCGTGACCCGCGCCGTCATCGACGGCGAACCCGTCCTGGTCGAGAAGCACCAGCCGTGGCCGCTCCCGCCGCTGCCCACCAACGTGTCCCAGACCGCTGAGCACCCCGTCGCCCGGATCCTCGTCACAGACCATTCGTACCCTGAGCCTGTCCCAGCGCGGAACTCCTCGTGCCCTGAGCCTGTCCCAGCGCGGAGCGCCGGACAGGTCGAAGGGCCCACCGTCGTGCTGCACCCGCGCAGCCTCGTGGTGGGCATGGGCTGCAACAAGGGCACCAGCGCGGACCACCTGCGGGGACTCCTCGAGGCGACTCTCGCGGAGCACAACCTCGCCCTCGACTCCGTCGCCGCGCTGACCACCGTCGACGCCAAGGCGGGCGAGCTCGGGCTGCTCCAGCTGGCCCACCAGTTGGGGGTGAAGCTCGTCGACTACCCGGCCGCCGAGCTTGCGGTCTTCGACGTGCCGACGCCCAGCCAGTACGCCCTCGACCACGTCGGCACGCCGTCGGTGTCGGAGGCCTCCGTCCTGGCCCACGGCGCAGAGCTGGTCGTGACCAAGCAGAAGACGCAGGACGCCACGTGCGCCGTCGGCCGCATCCCCGCGCGGGGGCGACTCAGCGTCGTCGGTCTCGGCCCGGGCGTGCGCGACCTGCTCACGCCCCGCGCGAAGGAGCGGCTGCAGCAGGCCACCTACGTCGTCGGCTACGCGCCGTACGTCAAGCAGGTCCGCGACCTCATCCGCCCCGGCACCCGCATCATGGCCACGAAGATGGGCACCGAGGAGGAGCGCACCGCCTCGGCGATCGACGCGGCCCGGGCTGGTGAGAACGTCGCGCTGGTCTGCGGCGGCGACCCCGCCATCTACGCCATGGCCAGCCCCGTGCTGGAGCAGGGCACCGACGGCGTGGACGTCGACGTCGTGCCCGGCGTCACCGCCTCGCTGGCGGTCTCCGCCATCCTCGGCGCGCCGCTGGGCCACGACCACGCCACCATCTCGCTGTCCGACCTCCACACCCCGTGGGCCTCCATCGAGCGGCGACTGCGCGGCGCCGCCGTCGGCGACTTCGTCACCGTCCTCTACAACCCCCGCTCGCGCAAGCGCGTGCGGCACCTGCCCCTGGCGCTGGAGATCCTGGGCGAACACCGCCCGCCCGAGACGCCCGTCGCCGTGGTGCAACAGGCCGAGCGGCCCCGGCAGAAGGTGATCATGTCCACGCTGGCCGAGTTCCGGCCCGAATGGGTGGACATGAACTCGCTGGTCGTGGTGGGCTCGTCGTCGACGAAGTACGTCACGTCCGGCGGCGGGCGCCAGCTGATGGTCACGCCGCGCGACTACACCTGGATGGAGCGGCCATGAGCACGCCACTGCTGATCGCGGCCCACGGGACGCGGCTCGAAGCCGGTGTCGAGGCCTGCCTGGAACTGGCGGAACTGGTGCGTGACAGGCTGCCCGACGCCCCGGTCAGCGTGGGGTTCGTCGAGCTGGCCGAGCCGTCGATCACCGAGGCACTGGCAGAGGCGATGGGGGAGCACGGCCCCCGCGCCGTCGTCGTGCCGTTGATGCTGGGCACGGGCGGGCACGTGCGCTCCGACATCCCCGGGTTCATCGACGCGGCCCGCTCCGCCGTCCCGGGCGCCCACGTGGACTACGCGGCGCACCTGGGCCCGCACCCACGCCTCCTCGACGCCGTGGAGGCACGGCTGCACGCGGCCCTCGGCGGGTGGGCCGAGCCGGAGACCACCGTCGTGTTCGTGGGCCGGGGTGCGCTGGTGCCGGAGGCGAACGCCGACCACGTGCACCTCGCCCGCCTGCTGCTCGAGCGGGGGGAGTGGGCCGACGTGGAGCCGGCGTTCATCCAGGTCACGCGCCCGTCGCTGCCCACCGCGCTGGACCGCGCGTACGCGGCCGGCGCGCGCCGCATCGTGGTGATGGGGCACTGGTTGTTCCCCGGGATGCTCAGCACCTGGACGTGGAAGCAGGCCGACGGCTGGGCCGCCGCGCACGCCGACGCCGAGGTGCGCGTCGCCGACGTGATCGGGCCGTGTGCCGAGCTCGCCGACGTGGTGGTGGAGCGCTACCTGGAGGTGTTGCCGGAGGCGCCGCCGCACGGGTCGCCGACCTACCTCGCCGGCCTGTGGCTGCGCAACCGCGACGTGCTGGTGCTCGGCGGTGGGAGGGTCGCGGAGCGGCGGGTACCGCGGCTGCTCGAGGCCGGCGCGCGGCTGCGGCTGGTCTCGCCGACGCTCACCCCCGCGTTGCGGGCCCTGGCGGAGGAGGGCCGCTTCGAGTGGATCCCCAGGGCGTTCCTGGATTCGGACCTGGGCGACGCCTGGTACGTCCTCGCGGCCACCAATGATCCGACGGCGAACAGGGCGGCGTCGGACATCGCCGAGTCACACCACCGGTTCTGCGTCCGGGCCGACGACGCCCGCGCGGGCACGGCCTGGACGCCTGCGACGGCGGACGCGCACGGCCTGACCGTCGCGGTGATCGGCAACCGAGACCCACGGCTGTCGCGCGCGGTGCGCGACGCGGTGGTCGGTTTGCTGGGGTCCTGACCGCGGCGCGGCTCAGCCGGCGTGGCGGCGCAGCAGGTAGGTGTCGAACATCCAGCCCTTGCGGGCGGCAGCCTCGGCGCGCACCTCGACGATCCGGTCGCGCACCTCCGGCAGCGGGCCGCTGATCAGGATCTCGTCCGGGGTGCCCAGGTAGGCGCCCCAGTAGATGTCGATCCCCGTCGGGTCGATCGTGGCGAAGGTCTGCCTGCCGTCGAGCATCACGACGACGTCGTCGACGCCGTCGGGCAGCCCGTCGGCCAGTAGGCGCGCGGGGCTGACCTGCACCGCCCTGCCCTGCCGGTTGAGCGGGATGCGGTGCCGCGCGGCCAGCGCCAGCACGCAACTGATGCCCGGGATGACCCGCACGTCGAACGGCTCGACGGCGGCCTGCGCGATGCGCTCCACGATGGCCAGCGTCGACTCGTACAGGCTCGGGTCCCCCCACACCAGGAAGCCGCCGGTCTCGCCCTCGGCCAGCGCGGCGGCGATGGCCTCGCCCCACTGCTCGAAGCGCTGCTGCCGCCAGCGCGCCACGGCCGCAGGGTAGTCCGGGGTGCTGCGCCACGGGCGCGGCGGGTCGGCCAGCTCCACCACGCGCAGCTCGGGCAGGTCAGCGCCGCGATGGCGCGCCACGAGGTCACGCCGGAACGCGACGGGCTCGTCGTACTCGTCCTCCTTGACCACCACGAACAACACGTCGAGCGCGCGGATGGCCGCCACGGCCTCGAGGGTGAGCCAGTCGGGGTCGCCGGCGCCGATGCCGATCAGCGCCACCTCGCGGCTCATCAGCCCTCCTGGCGCGACGTGTTGGTGAGCTCGTCCACGCTGGCGATCGCGTTGACCGCCGCCACCGTCAACGCCGAGCCGCCCCGTCTGCCGTGCACCACCAGGTACTCGAGGCCCAACTCGTTGGCGGCCAGTGCCGCCTTCGACTCCGCGGCGCCGACGAAGCCCACCGGGATCCCGACGACGGCGGCAGGCCGCACGCCCGTCTCGGCCACCACCTCCAACAGGCGGAACAGCGCCGTGGGCGCGTTGCCGATGGCGACGACGGCGCCCTCCAGGCGGGGCAGCCACAGGTCGACGGCGGCCATCGTCTTGGTCATGGACCTCGCGGCGGCCAGCTCGGCCAGCGCCGGGTCCTTGATGTGGCAGATGACGTCGTTGTCACGGGGGAGCCGGGAGCGGATGATGCCCGTGGCCACCATCGAGGAATCACAGAGGATGGGTGCCCCGGCGCGCAGCGCCGCGTTGGCCGCGGCCACCACCCCGGGCGTGAAGTCGACGTCGTCGGCCAGGTCGGTCGCTGCGCTGGCGTGCACCATGCGCACCACGACGCGGCTCACGTCGTCGGGGAACCGCTCCAGGTTGGTCTCCTCGCGGATGATGCGGAAGCTCTCGCGGTAGATCTCTGAACCGTCGGTGAGGTAGTCGTAGGCCACGGGCGCCACCGTAGTGCACCCCCCGGCGGCGCCCGCCGCAGGGGGTCTGGTTGGATGGGAGGCACAACACAAGAACCCGTGAGGAGACCAGGAAGCCGGGAACGAGCCGGCACGGTCGCGCCACTGTGCACCGCCCCCGAGGCGGAGAGTCAGGAACTGGATCCCCACGGACCGATCGCCGGGACGCGAGAATCTCGGCCGAAGGGAATCCCCATGCACATCGCAGAGGGGATGCTGCCACCGCTGCACTGCGCGGCCTGGTTCGCAGCATCCGCACCGTTCGTCATCCACGGCGCCTCCGCCGTGATCCGCACGTCGCGCGAGAACCCCGAGAACAAGCTGCTGCTGGCCGCCGCCGGCGCCTTCACGCTGGTGCTCAGCGCGCTGAAGCTGCCGTCGGTGACCGGGTCGTCGTCGCACCCCACCGGCACCGGCCTGGGCGCGGTGCTGTTCGGCCCGCCCGTCATGGCGTTCCTCGGCACGCTCGTGCTCGTCTTCCAGGCCGTCCTGCTGGCCCACGGCGGCCTCACGACGCTGGGCGCCAACGCGTTCTCCATGGCCATCGTGGGCCCCTGGGTGGGGTACGGCACCTACCGCGCGCTGCGGGCGCTGCGCTCGCCGGCGTGGCTGCAGGTGGGCTGCGCGTTGGCGCTGGCCAACCTGGCCACGTACGCGGTCACCTCCGCCCAGCTCGCCATCGCCTACCCGGATCCGGCCACCGGGTTCGGCGGGGCGCTGGCGAAGTTCGGGGCGCTGTTCGCCGTCACGCAGGTGCCGCTCGCGCTCGCGGAGGGCGTGCTGGGCGTGTTGGTCTTCGGGTTCCTCACGCGTGCGGCCCGGCCCGGCCTCGTGCGGCTCGGCGTGCTGCCGGAGGCCGCCCATGTCTGAGGCCACCACCCACCGCATCCCCCTGCTCTCGAGGCGCGACTGGTTGATCGGCGCCGCCCTGGTCGCGCTGCTCGTGGCAGGCTTCGCCGCCGTCGTGCTGCTCGCGCCCAGCGGCGCAGGCTTCGCCGGCACCGACGCCACCGGGGCCGAGCTCATCCCCGCCGAGCCCTGGGTCACGCCGCCGTTCTCCCCGGGCAGCCTGGGCAGCGAGGTCGAATCCGGCCTGTTCGCCCTGCAGGCGGCGCTGGGCGGGATCATCCTCGGCTTCGTGCTGGGGCGGCTCACCGGCCGTCGCAGCACCGCAGCGCAGGAGTAGCTCCGTGGCACGTGTTGCCGCGGTCGACGACGCGGCGTGGGAGTCGCCCTGGCGGCAGCGCCCCGTGGGCACCAGGGTCTTCCTTTCTTTCGCCCTGGTGCTCGCAGCGCTGCTGATGCCCGCCTGGCCGGGCTGCGCGCTGGTGGCCGGGGGCTCGCTCGGCCTCATGCTCGGCCCAGCGCGGATCAGGGCCTCCCTCGTCGCCGTCGTCACGGTGCCGCCCATCGCGTTCATCGCCGTCGGGGTGCTCCCGTTGGCGGTGCAGGTGGGCGGCACCCCCTTCCTCTCCCTCGCGCCCGACGGCGGGGCCAGGGCCCTGGGCGTGCTGGCGCACGGCGTGGCCGGCACGCTGGCGCTGCTGCTGTTGGTGACCACCACCACGATGGTGGACCTGCTCGCCTGGTGTCGGCGGCTGGGGGTACCCGCGCCCCTGGTGGAGATCGCCGCGCTCATGTACCGGCTGGTGTTCGTGCTGCTCAGCACCGCCGTGGCCGTCCAGCGCGCGCAGCAGGCCCGGCTCGTGGCCGATGCGCCGCTGCCGCAACGGATGCGCTTCGCCGCGGCCGCCGTCGGCACCACGCTGCTGCGCACCTGGGACAGGGCCAGCCGGCTCCAGCGCGGCCTCGAGCTGCGCGGCTACGAGGAGGACCTGCCCACGCTGCCGAGGGTGGTGGCGTGATGCTGGCCGCGGAGCACGTCACCGTCGCCTACCCGGGCGGCCCCGCGGTGCTGAAGGGCGCCTCCATCCGCCTGCCGCGCCGGAAGGTGGCACTGCTCGGCGCCAACGGCTCCGGCAAGTCGACCCTCCTGCAGACCCTCGCCGGGGCGGTACGCCCGGCCGGCGGCAGCGTGCTCCTCGACGGCACGCCCCTCGTCCACTCGCGCGCCGGACTGCGCGGGCACCGCCGCCGGGTGCAGCTGGTGCTGCAGGACCCGGACGACCAGTTGTTCTCCGCGGACGTGCGCCAGGACGTGTCGTTCGGCCCGCTCAACCTGGGGCTGGCCGAGGCCGAGGCGGCGGCGCGGGTGGACGAGACGCTCGCCCAGCTGGGGATCGCGCACCTGGCGGCGCGGCCCACGCACCACCTGAGCTACGGCGAGCGCAAGCGTGTGGCGCTGGCCGGCGCCGTCGCCATGCGGCCCGACCACCTCCTGCTCGACGAACCCACCGCAGGCCTCGACCCCGAGGGCGTGCACGAACTGCTCGTCGCGCTCGACGGCCTCGACTCCGCCATCCTGCTGGCCACGCACCACGTGGCGTTCGCGTTGGCCTGGGCAGACGAGGTCGCCGTGGTGGTGGACGGTCAGGTCCGGCAGGGGCCGGTGTCGCTGCTGGGCGACGCCGACCTGCTGGCCGCCGCCCGCCTCCACCGCCCCTGGCCGCTCGAACTCGCCGCCCGCCTGGGCCTGGCAGGCACCCCCAGACACCTCGACGACGTCACCGCACTGCTGGAGGCACGATGATCCACGACCCGAACTGCGCCGTCCTCGGCCGCGCGCCCGGCCTGCCCGATGACGTGTTCGAGCACGACGGGCTCATCACCAAGCGGGTGCTGCGCGCCGCGGCGCTCGCGTTCCTGCGCCCGCGGCCCGGCGAGTTGTTGTGGGACCTGGGCGCCGGCGCCGGCTCGGTGGGCATCGAGTGGTGCCGCGCGGCCGAGGGCTGCCGCTGCGTGGCCGTGGAGCGCGTGGCGGAGCGGGCCGACCGCGCAGAGGCCAACGCCGCCCGGCTCGCGCCCGAGGGGGCGTACCGGCTGGTCCGCGCCACCGTCGACGGTGTGCTGACCGCGCTGCCCAACCCCGACGCCGTGTTCGTCGGGGGCGGGGCCACGCTCGCCGTGCTCGAGCACGCCGTCGACAGGCTGCCGGAGGGCGGCCGCCTCGTGGTGCACGGCGTCACGGTGGAGGCCGAGGAGGTCTGCGTCGCCGCGCACCGACGGTGGGGCGGCGCGCTGGCCAGGGTCGCCGTCGAGCACGCCGAGCCCATCGGCCGCCTGCTGGGCTGGACGCCCGCGCGCACCGTCGTGACGTGGGCGGCGCAACGGTGAGCACCAAGGAACTGCGCAGCCGGCCGATCGTCGCGGTGCACACCGGCGACGGCAAGGGCAAGACCACCGCCGCCGTCGGGATGGCGCTGCGCGCGTGGGCTCAGGGGTGGAGCGTGGGCGTGTACCAGTTCGTGAAGTCCGCGAAGTGGCGCACGGGGGAGCAGGCGGCGTTCGCCGCGCTCGGCGGCGACGTCACGTGGGAGAAGATGGGCACCGGCTGGAGCTGGTCGCGCGCCCACACCGCCACCGACCCCGAGGGGGCGGCCCGGGAGGGCTGGGGGCGCATCCGCGAGGGGATCGCGGCGCAGCGCCACCGGTTCTGGCTCCTGGACGAGTTCACCTACCCCTTGGCGTGGGGCTGGGTGGAGGTCGACGAGGTACTCGAGGTGCTGCGGGAGCGGCCCGGCACGCAGCACGTGGTGATCACCGGGCGGCGCTGCCCGCAGCCCATCATCGACGCGGCGGACCTGGTCACCGACATGGTGCCGGTCAAGCACCCCTTCACGCAGGGGCAGCGGGGACAGGCGGGGATCGAATGGTGAGCCGGATCGTGGTGGCCGCGCCGTCGTCGGGCAGCGGCAAGACCACCGTCGCGACGGGCCTGATGGCGGCGTTGCGGGCGCGCGGGCTGACGGTGTCGCCGTTCAAGGTGGGCCCCGACTACATCGACCCCGGCTACCACGCCCTGGCCACCGGGCGGCCGGGCCGCAACCTCGACCCGGTGCTGTGCGGCGAGGGCTTGGTGGCGCCGCTGTTCGCGCACGGCGCCGAGGGCGCCGATGTCGCCGTGGTGGAGGGCGTGATGGGCCTGTTCGACGGCCGGCTCGGCACCCGCGGCGAGGGATCGACGGCGCACGTGGCGCGGCTGCTCGAGGCCCCCGTCGTGCTGGTGGTCGACGCGCGGCACACCTCGCGCACCGTGGGCGCGGTGGCCCTGGGCATGGCGCGGTTCGACCCCGCGGTCCGGGTGGCAGGCGTCGTCCTCAACCAGGTGGGCAGCCAACGCCACGCCGCGGAGGCCCGGGCAGCCGTCGAGGAGGCGGGCTTGCCGGTGTTGGGTGCGTTGCCGCGCAATCTGGGGATCGAGGCGCCGTCGCGACATCTGGGGCTGGTGCCGGCCGCCGAGCGCAACGACGCGAAGATCGCGGCGATGGGGGAGGCCGTGGCGGCGCACGTCGACCTCGACGCGGTGCTGGAGTTGGCGCGCACGGCCCCGCCGCTCGGGGTTGCGCCGTGGCGGCCCGCGGCCCGCCCGGTGCAGGCGCCCCGCGTGGTGGCGGTGGCGGGCGGGCGGGCGTTCACGTTCCGCTACCCGGAGACCGACGAACTGCTCGCCGCGGGCGGGTGCCGCGTGGTGGAGTTCGACCCGCTGCGCGACACGGTTCTCCCTGCGGGGACGGCGGGGCTGTGGCTCGGCGGGGGGTTCCCGGAGGTGCACGCGGCGGAACTGGCCGCCAACACGGCGCTGCTGGCAGAGGTGCGCGACGCGGTGCGCTCGGGCATGCCCACCGTCGCCGAGTGCGCCGGGCTGCTGTACCTGTGCCGCACGCTCGACGGCGTGCCCATGGCCGGCGCCGTCGACGCCGACGCGGCGATGGGGCCCAGGCTCACGTTGGGCTATCGCACCGCCACGGCCGAGCGGCCCTCGCTGCTGGGCAGGCCGGGCGAAGTCGTCACAGGGCACGAGTTCCACCGCACGCGGCTGCTGGACCGCCCCGACGCCGACCCCGCGTGGCTGCTGCCGCACCCCGACGGCGTGGCCACCGAGACGCTGCACGCGTCGTACCTGCACGTGCACTGGGCCGGGCACCCCCAGCTGGCGGCGCGCTTCGTCGAGGGGGTGCACGCATGACGGACCTGTGGCACCACGGCGACAAGGACCTCGCGCCCGGGCTGGTCGACCTGGCCGTCAACGTGCGCCAGCCCCGCACGCCGCAGTGGCTGGTCGACGCCGTCGTGGGCGACGCGGACTGGGCGGCGTACCCGGACCCGGAGCCGGCGCGGCTCGCGATCGCGCGGCACCACGGCGTCGAGGCCGCCATGGTGCTGCCGACGGCGGGCGCGGCCGAGGCGTTCACGCTGATCGCGCGTGCCGTGCCCGGCACGTCGCTGGTGGTGCACCCGCAGTTCACCGAACCCGAGGCCGCGCTGCTCGCCGCCGGCCGTGAGCCGCAGCGCCACGTGCTGCGGCCCGACGACGACTTCCGGCTCGACCCCACCGTCGTGCCCCCCGCTGACCTCACCGTGGTGGGCAACCCCACCAACCCGACGGCGGTGCTGCACGCGGCGGCGGACCTCGAGGCACTGCCCGCCGGGGTGCTGGTGGTGGACGAGGCCTTCCTCGACGCCGTGCCCGGCGAGCCGGAGAGCCTCATCGCGCCCAGCATGCCGGGCCGCCTGGTGGTGAGGTCGCTGACGAAGACGTGGGCGTTGGCCGGGCTGCGCGCCGGCTACGTCGTGGGCGACCCCGCCCTCATCGCTGCGCTGGAGCGGCAGCAGCCGCCGTGGTCGGTGTCCACGCCCGCCGTCCGGGCGATGCTCGCCTGCCTCACGCCGCGCGCCCGGGCCGAGGCGGCCGGGCTCGCCGCCGAGGCGGCGACCCACCGTCGTGACCTCGCCAGCCGCCTCACCGCCCTCGGCCTCCACCCCGTCCCGGGCGCCGCCCCCTTCGTGCTGGTGGACACCGTGAGCAATGGGATGGGGTCACGGCGCGACACGCCGAGGAATGCACCGCACACCGGTCATGACCCCATCCCATTGCTCACGGCCGGGCCACGCCGAGCCCTCGCCCAGCGCGGGTTCGCGGTGCGCCGCGGGGAGACGTTCCCGGGATTGGGGCCAAGCTGGGTGCGGCTCGCGGTCCGCACGCCGGAGGTGCACGAGCGACTCGTCGAAGCGCTGCGTCAGCTGGGGGTGGGCAGGTGAGCCACCCACGCCAGAGCCTCCTCGACGCTGTGCACCTCCTCAGCCGGGGGCAGGTGCGGGCGCCGCAGCACCACCACCAGGCAGCCCTCCTCATGGGCGACGGTGAGCTTGGCGTCGGTCATGGGCCCGCCGGCATCCTTGGTCACCAGCACGCCGACGCCGTGCTCGCGGAAGAGCGCCCGCTCGCCCTCGGCGGTGAACGGCCCGCGCGACGTCAGCAGCTCCCACCCCGCGGGCACCGTCAGGCCAGTGCCGTCCGCCACGCGGGCCACCACCCGCCGTTCCCGCAGCGCGTCCACGTAGTCGACGGTGTGCTGCCGCCCCACCGTCAGCAGCACCGTCCGCCCGTCCCCGGCCGCGACTGCCGCGGCCTCGGCGTGCGAGCCCACCCACCGCCATGTCGCGGCCAGTGGGTGCCCGGCCCAGCCGGGGCGCACCACCCGCAACAGCGGCACGCCTGCCTCGGCGCAGGCCGCCACGGCGTTGCGCGAGATGTCAGCCGCGAACGGGTGCGTCGCGTCCAGCACCGCCTCGACGGCGTGCTCCCGCAGGTGGGCCACCATGCCGGCCACACCACCGAAGCCGCCGCGGCGCGTGGCGCCCACCGTGAGCGGGTCGGCGGTCCGTCCGGCCAGCGACAGCACGGCGCGACCCTCCAGCGCAGCCGCCAACCGGCGCCCCTCCGCAGTACCACCCAGGATCACCATCACACCACCATCCAACCCGAAGGAAATGAAGATGTCGCTGCTCGACACCACGCTCGCCGCCATCAAGCCCGTCTCCGAGGAGGCGCTGGCCGCGGCTGAGCGACGCCAGAACGAGCTCACCAAGCCGCCGGGCAGCCTCGGCCACCTCGAGACGGTCGGCAACCGCCTGGCCGCCATCGCCGGCGTCTGCCCGCCGCCCGTCCCGGAGCCCGCCGTCATCGGCCTGTTCGCCGGCGACCACGGCGTCTGCGCCCAGGGCGTCAGCCCGTGGCCGCAGGAGGTCACGGTGCAGATGATGCTCAACATAGGAGCGGGTGGGGCGGCCATCAACGTGCTGGGGCGCCAGGCCGGCGCCGACGTGTGGGTCACCAACGTGGGGGTCGCCGCCGACGCGCCGGACCACCCGGCCGTGCGCGACCGCAACGTGCGTCGCGGCACCGCCGACTTCACCGAGGGCCCCGCCATGACGCTCGAGGAGGCCCGCGCCGCCGTCGAGGTGGGCATCGCCACGGCGTTCGAAGCCGTCGACGGCGGCGCCAGGTGCCTGCTCACCGGCGAGATGGGCATCGGCAACACCACGCCGTCGAGCGCACTCATCTCGGTGTTCACCGGCACGGACGCCGCCACGGTCACCGGCCGGGGCGCGGGGGCCGACGACGAGATGCTGGACCGCAAGGTCGACGCCATCGAACGCGGCCTCGCCCTCCACCAGCCCGACCCCGCCGACGCCCTCGGCACCGTCGCCGCCGTCGGCGGCCTGGAACAGGCGGCCATCGCGGGCTTCATCCTCGGCGCCGCGGCGCGCCGGGTCCCGGTGGTCCTCGACGGCGTCATCGCCTGCTCGGCGGCGTGCGTCGCCGTCGCGTTCGACGACGACGTGCGTGGCTACCTGATCTCCGGCCACGCCGGGGCCGAGCCGGGCATCCAGGCCGCGGTGGCGCACCTCGGCCTGCGGCCACTGGTCGACCTGGGCCTGCGCCTCGGCGAGGGCTCCGGCGCGGCGGTCGCCCTGCCCATGGTCCAGGCCTCCGCCCGTATCCTGAACGACATGGCGACCTTCGCCAGCGCCGGAGTCTCGGAGGGCTGATGCAGTTCGGTGGTGAGGGCACCGCGTTGGTGCTGGGTGGGGCCCGTTCGGGCAAGTCGACGTGGGCTGAGGCCCAGTTCGACGGCGTGGCGGAGGTGGAGTACGTGGCCACCTCCGAGCTCCGCGACGGCGACACCGAGTGGGCGCACCGCGTGGCGCTCCACCGCGAACGGCGACCGGCCTCGTGGCGCACGACCGAGACGCTCGACCTGGCCGCCGTGCTGGGTGCCGACGACGCCGCGCCCGTGCTGGTCGACTGTGTGGCCGTATGGTTCGACCGCGTGCTCCAGGACGCCGGCGCCTGGGACGACTCGCCGGGCTGGCGCGACACCGTCGCGGCCCGGGTCGACGAGCTGGTGGCGGCCGTGCGCACCACCCGCCGCACCGTCATCCTGGTCAGCAACGAGGTGGGCCTCGGCGTGGTGCCCGCCACCGCTTCGGGCCGCCTCTACCGCGACGAGTTGGGCAGGCTCAACGCCCGCCTGGCCGGCGCGGTGCGCGAGGTGTGGTTCTGCGTGGCAGGCATCGCCAAGCGGTGGGCATGAACTCGCTCGGCGCCGCCACCGGGCTGTTCACGGTCATCCCGGTGCCCGCGTTCGAGGTCGACCGGAGGCTCGCGGCCCGGGCCATGGCGGCCTTCCCCTGGCTGGGCGCCCTCCTGGGTGCCGCGTCCGGCGCGGTCCTGTGGGCTGCCTGGCAGCTGGCCGGGCCGCTGCTCGGGGCCATGCTCGGCCTCGCCCTCCTGGCGGGGCTGACCGGAGCCATGCACCTCGACGGCGTGGCCGACACCGCCGACGGCCTCGGGTCGCGGCGCCCGCCCGACGAGGCGCTGACCATCATGCGCAAGTCCGACATCGGCCCGATGGGGGTGGCCACGCTGGTGCTGGTCCTGCTGGTCGACGCCGCCGCGCTGGCGTCGATGCCCAGCGCGGTGGTGGCCGCCGTCGGCCTCGCCGGGGCGGCTGCCCTGGGCCGGCTGGCCATCACGCTCGCGTCGGTGTCCACCCGGTCGGCCAGGCAGCACGGCTTCGGCGCGCTGTTCGTCGGCGTGACGAGACCCTGGGTGGCGGCAGTCACCTGGGTCGCCGTCGTCGGGCTCGTCCTGGCGGGTGCGTGGGTGGCAGGCGGCCAGCACGCCGCGTTGGCCGCCGGCATCGGCCTGGCCGCCGCCACGCTGGCCGGGGCCCTCTGGTCGCGCCACCTCCTGGTCCGGCTGGGCGGCTGGACCGGCGACACCTTCGGCTCGCTGATCGAGGTCGTCCAGGCGGTGTTCCTCGTGGCCTTCGCGTTGGCCGCCTAGAACGCCACGGTCTCGACGGCGGTGAGTGGGCCGGCGATGTCCGCGGCGTCGTAGCGCAGCAACGTCACCCCGGTCACCGTGATCGGCTCGATGCTGGGCGGGCACCAGGCGGCGGCGCGGGCGGCCACCTCGTCGAGCGGCACCTCGACGCCGTAGTGGCCGATGGTCACGTGCGGCACGTACGGTCTGCGCCGGTTCTCGCCCAGCGCGTCGGCCAGGGCGTCGAGCTCCGGCGCCTCGACGCACAGGTACGGCGTCATCCGGAACGTGCCCCAGCCCCCGATGGCGAGCCGGAACGGTTCGATGCCCAGACCGCGGATCGTGGCGCGGGCGGCGGCGATCCTCTCCGGCGTGTACGGGGGGTCCTCGGGTGCGGCGCCGGCCTTGGGCACCGGACCGCCGTAGCCGACGGTGACGTGCGGCTGCCTGTCGTACCGCGGCAGCAGCACGTCGGCCCAGTGGGCACGCGCGGAGTCGACGGCGGCGCGCACCTCGTCGGTGTCCACCAGCACGCCCCAGATGAGGGCGTGGTCGGCGCCGCCGCGCCAGGCCACGAAGTCGCGGTCCTCACACGCGATGGTGCGGCTCACCGCGGCGGCTCGCCGGCCTGCGGCCAGGTGCCGTTGAGGCGCTCCCCGCCGCGCGCCAGTTCCTCCAGTCCCCGCGCCAGGTCGGCGGCGGGGGCGCCGTGCAGGGAGCCGTCGATGTCGCGGGTGAGCTGCGACGTGGCCCGGTTGACCCGGGCGATCGCGTGGCGGGTGCGGGCGAACAGGTGCGCCGCGTCCCCGCCCACCAGCGCCAGGACCTGCGCCGCCGCCTCCCGCAGGGACTCGGCGCACAGGTAGAACGTGGCGCGGTGCAGCAGCGCCGCATCCGCCAGGTAGGCGGCGGAGGCGCGGGTCACGGCGGCGTACTCCTCGAGGGCGCCTGCCTGCAGTTGCGCCGCGGAGCGGTACGCGGCCGCGGCCTCGCCCTGCCAGGTGCCGGAGGCCGTCAGTTCCTCCGCGGTGAGCGAGGCCTCGTCGAGTTGCTGCGCCTGGGCGAGCACCTCGTCGCGCTGCGTCTCGAGCCGCTCCGGCACGCTCGCGTGGGGGCTGAGGCGATCGGCCACCAGCTCGCGGAGGCTCTCCACCGCCTCGTCGAGGTCTGCCCGGGCAGCCCGTTCACCGTCGGCCACCAGGTAGCCGACGAGCGTCTGCATCTCCGGGTGCTGCCGTGCGATCTCCGCGACCGCATCGCGGCCCTGCCGCAGGTCTGCCTCCAGCACGCGCTGCGCGGCGCGCTGCAACTCGGAGGTGGCGTCGCGCACGGCGTCGAAGTCGGCCTTCGGCAGGTCAGGGCCCACGCCCTGCTGCCGCAGCTGGCTCGCCTCCTTCTGCGCCAGTCGGATCACCAGCGTCCTCGTCATGCCCGCAGCCCCTCCGTGCGGCGCAGCTCCGCGATGCCCGCGTCGTCCACGCCCTCGTACTGGGCGGCCGTCTCGTGCAACCGCTCCGCGATGCCCTCGAACTCATCCACGGCGCCGGTGCGCCAGGCGTCTATCTGTTGGCTCAGCGTCAGCTGAGACCGCTGGGCGGCCTCGAACAGCCCCATGCCGGATTCGGGGTGGCGCGGCACGGCTGCCACCTGCCCCGCGAGGCCCGTCCAGCGTTCGCCCAGGCCGTGGAGCTGCGCCGGGTCCGCGACGAAGCCGTCGATGTGCTCGGGTTCCTGCGGCATCCGGGGCGCTGCGGCCCTGCCCACGTCGGCCACCTCGCCGCTGACCATCGTCACGCCGGCCACCTCGCTGGCCGGTTCGACGACCGCCTCGGCCGTGCCTCCGGGCACCTCCTCCCCGGACGGCGGGGCACCCGCACCGCCCGGCGCGCCGCCACCTCCGACGGCGCCGGCGCCGATCCCGCCCGCGCCGGGGCCGGCACCTGGCGACTTCGTCAGCGGACGCGCCTCACCCGGCACGCCCGCCACCGTGGGGGCCTGCGCCGGCGCGGACAAGGGGGCGACGGCGGGCTCGGCAGGCCTGGCACCGCCCAGCGTGCCGCCGCCGGTACCGCCCATGCCGCCGGCGCCGCCCATCATCATCGGCGGCATCATGCCCGGCGAGCCGGCGCCCGCCATGCCGGCCTGGGCGCCCCGGTGGGGGTTGATCGTGGCCTCGACGATGTCGGCGGCAGCGAGCACGTCGTCGTCCTCGGCCCTGACGCCACCCACCTGGGAGCGGGTCACGCGCGCCGCCAGCTGGTCCCACAGTTCCTCGTTGCTGCTGCTCATCCAGGCTCCCTCCCGGTCACCATCCGGCGCAGGCCGGCCATCAGGATCTCGTGCTCGCGCGTGATGGCGGCCAGCTCGTCAGCCGGGCCAGCCGCCGGGACGTAGCGGGCGTAGGCCTGCTGCGCGAGCCTCAGCACGCCGTCGTTGATCTCCCGGACGTCGGCGTCGTCGAGCCAGTCCTCGTCGAATTCCACGGCGGCCAGCTCGCCGCCGGCGTCGAGGTGCACCGCCATGGCGCCCTCCCAGACGGCACTGACGGGCTGCGCGGGCACGGGCGGCTGCTCAAGCTGCCGCTTGGCCGCGTCCTGCCAACGCCGGTTGACGTTGTCGATGGCGAGCTGGAAAGTGGTGAACGGGTCCCGGCCGAAGCGCCACAGGCCCGTGAAGTCGACGCCGGCCAGGTCCGGCTCGGGAAGCTCAGGCTCCGGCTCCGCGATGCGGATGCGTGCGGCGGCGAGCACCGCAGCGAACGCGTCGCCGAGGGTGCGGTGCTCGCCCAGCCTGCGGTGCCAGATGGGTGAGACGAACACGCGGGTGAGGCGGCCGCCGTCGAACCAGAGCCGCACGATGCGCTGGGGGTCCGTGACGGAGTCTGCGGCCTCCTCCTCGCCCACCTCGTCAGCGGGGTCGCCGACGTGGACCGGCGCAAGCGGGTCGAAGTCGTCGTCGAGGAGGCCGTCCATGCCGCACAGCTTGCCAAACGCCGAGGTCATTCGACCAGCGGAGGCCCGGGCGGAGACGAAGATGATGGGCGTGGCCGCGCTGGCGCGCACCGCCGGCAGAACGTGAAGCCGTTCATGCTCGGGAGGTTGACGTCCAGCAACACCACGCCCGCCGGTGCCAGGGCGAGGAACTCCTGCGCGTCCTCTGCCGTAGTGCGGTGCGCGACGGTGAGCCCCGTGGCCCCGAGGAACTCGTCGGTGGGCCCGCCCTGCGCCACCCATGTGTGAGCGGTGCTCTTGCTTTGCGGAGGGGGAGTCGTTACGCTTCAGAAAAGAGAGAGCGATGCTCTCGGAAAGGACATGTCATGCGAATCCGTCCGGAGACTTCCTGGCTCACGGCCTCAGGTGTTGGGTTCGCCCTCTTCCCGATGTTGCGCCCCTGGGGCGACAAGGCCATGACGCAGGAGGGCATGGTGGCGGCGTTCGGTTCGTCGTGGTGGCTCGTGGCGCACCTGCTGGGCGCCGGGGGCTTCGTGGCGCTGTCCGTGGCGCTGGCCCTGCGCGCCCGAGTCGAGCGACGCGGGCGCGCCGCCGCCTGGTTCGCCGCCGTCGGCACGGCGTTGGTGCTGCCGTTCTTCGGTGCGGAGACGTTCGCGCTGCATGCCATCGCGCTCCTCGAGCCCGGCTCCACCCCGGCGCTCGCCGAGGGGGTCCGCGGCGGCGCGGCCGCGCTCGGCACCTTCGCCCTCGGCCTGCTGTGCCTGGCGGTGGCCGGCGACCTGATCGCCGCGACGCGCCGGCGCGCCAGTGGCCTGCGGTGGGCCGGCATCCCGCTGGCGCTGGGCCTGGTGGGCTACCTGCCGCAGTTCTTCCTGCCCGCCGAGGGCCGCATCGCCCACGGGGTGCTGATGCTCGTGGGGGCCGTGGTCCTGGCGCTCGCATGGCGTCGCGAGGCGCCCGTCAACGAGTCGACCCCCGCGCGGCACGTGCCGGCGGGGGTCTGATGGCGGAGGATACGAGATTCGAACTCGTGAGGGCGTGAACCCAACCCGCTTTCCAAGCGAGCGCCATAGGCCTCTAGGCGAATCCTCCAAGGGGAAACCTTACCGGAGCAGCGCCTGCGGCCTCAAATCCGCCGGATCAGTTGTAGACGATCACCTTGTCGCCCACCCGGGCGATGTCGAAGAAGCGCTCCATCTGGGCGTAGTCGCGCACGTTGACGCAGCCACCGGAGCCGCCGCTGTAGCCCACGCGGGCGAAGTTGGCGGAGTAGTGGATGGCGATGCCGCCGTCGAAGAACAGCGCGAACGGCATCTCGACCTTGTAGATGCTGGAGAAGTGGTCGCGCGACTTCCAGCCGATCCGGAACGCGCCGTTGCGGGTGGGCGTGGCGGTCTTGCCGAAGCGGACGTCGACGATGGTCTGCACCTTGCCGTTGACCACCCAGGCCATCTTGTTCTGGCCCTTCGAGACGCAGAACGCGCGGCCGGTCATGCAGCGCTCGTCGAGGCGGAAGCCCGACTGCACGAGCGGCTGCGTGATGACGGGCACCGGTGCGGTGGGGGTGGGCACGCCGGCCGGCGGCGTGGCGGCGGCGGGGATGGCCTTGACCCAGGGGCTGGCGGTGCCGTCGAACTTGACGATGCCGTTGAACACCCAGTCGGTCTTCTGGGTCACGGTGCCGGTGGCCACCGACGCGGTGGTGGCGACGGCGTAGCTGCGGCAGGCGCCGCGGCCCGTGGCGGCGGTGTCACACTCGGAGCGCCACTTGCGGCCGTCGGACGCCGTCCACTCGCCGGTCTGGGCCAGCGGGTTGCCGGCCCACACGGAGCGGGGCGACGGGAGGTAGGTCAAGTTGTTGAACGCCCAGGCGTTCTGGGTGTACCACTGGCCGTCCTTCAGGAACACCGTGGAGGCGTAGATGCTGGTGCGGCACCGCACCGTCGTCGACGAGTACATGTCGCACTGGGTGAACCAGTAGCGGCCGTTGACCAGGTGGTAGCCCGGGGTCACGTAGATGGCCTGCTCGGGAGTGAGCTTGGCCGGCTGCGTGGTGGGCGCCGGGGTGCTGGTGGTGGGTGCCGGAGAGGTGACCAGCGGGGGCAGCTCTCCGGGCGGCGTGGGGTTGAACTCCTCGGCGGCTGCGAACGGCGCGACCAGCGTCATCGCCAGGGCAGCGATGGCCACCCCCAACATCTTCTTGCGCATCTTCGGCTTCCTCCCGGCAAACATCGTTGCCAATCGTAAACGCGGCCTCGGTCATTTCCCAATGCCGCGGCGCGTGCTCCTGACCCTCATACGCGTCGGGCTGCCGAAAGGTTGCAGCGGGTGGCGGGATTTTTCAGTTCACAGCACCATCGCCGCGACCCAACCTGCGGCGAGCAGCGGCAGGTTGAAGTGCAGGAAGGTGGGGATGACGGTGTCGCGGATGTGGTCGTGCTGGCCGTCGGCGTTCAGGCCGGCGGTGGGGCCGAGCGTCGAGTCGGAGGCGGGGGAGCCCGCGTCGCCCAGCGCGCCGGCGGTGCCGATGATCGAGACGGTGGCCAGCGGCGAGAAGCCCATCGCGACGCACAGCGGCACGTAGATGGCCGTGATGATCGGCAGCGTCGAGAACGACGAGCCGATGCCCATCGTGACCAGCAGGCCCACGAACAGCATCGCGAAGGCGGCCACGGCCCTGTTGCCCGCGAAGAGGTCGGCGGTGCCCTCCACCAGCGGGCCGATCTCGCCGGTGGCCTGCATGACGGCGGCGAAGCCCTGCGCGGAGATCATGATGAAGCCGATCAGCGCCATCATCTTCATGCCACCGGTGAAGACGTGCTCGGCGTCCTTCCACCGCACCGCGCCGGTCACCACGAACAGGCAGAGGCCCACGAGCGCGCCCACGAGGAGGGAGTCGGCGGAGGAGCCGACGATGGTCAGCCAGGTCTGGATGGCGAAGCACGCCACGATCGCCACCAGGGCGATGGCGACCTTCTTCCTGTCGATGGCCGTGGGTGCCTCCACGTCCACGACGGCGGTCGGGTCGTAGTCGCGCGGCCTGCGGTAGGTCACGCCGACGGCGAGGACCAGGCCCAACACCATGCCCAGCGCCGGGATCCACATGGCCTCCATGACGGGCACGTCGCTGACGTCCAGGCCGGACTTCGTGATGTTGGCGTAGAGGATGTCGTAGAGGAAGATCTTCCCGAAGCCGATCGGCAGGAACATGTAGGTGGTCACGAGGCCGAACGTCAGCACGCAGGCCATGGCGCGGCGGTCGAGGCGCAGCCGGCTCATCACCACCAGCAGCGGCGGGATCAGCAGCGGGATGAACGCGATGTGCACCGGGATGAGGTTCTGGCTCATGATCGACATCACGAGCACGCCGGTCAGCATGCCCCACTTGGCCCAGGCCTTGACCTTCTGCGACGTGGACATGTCGTCGGCGTCGAGCTTGGCGATGAGCCAGTTGGCCAGCAGTTGCGGCAGGCCCGAGTGCGCCACCGCCATCGCGAAGGCGCCCAGCAGGGCGTAGCTGAGCGCGATCTTCGCGCCGCCCGCCAGGCCATCCTGGAACGCCACCATCGTGGCCTCGAGGCCCAGGCCTGCGGTCAGGCCGCCCACCAACGCGCCCAGGAACAGCGCCAGCACCACGTGGACGCGCAGCACCGACAGGACCAACATCACGAGGACGGACAGCACGACGGCGTTCATGGGCAGCCTTCAGGGATCGGTGACAGGGCCGGGCGGAATCCTATGCTCCCGACACTCCCCGCGCCGCATCGGGTCAGCCGAGCAGGCGCAGCGCCTCCACCAGCGGGGCCGCCGGCACCAGCTGGCCGACCCGTTCACCGTGGCCGAGGACCGGCTCGGGGTCCAGCTCCGACAGGGTCGCCGTCGAATGGCCCAGCGCCGCCAGGATGGCGACGGCCACGGGGACGGTGGCGCGGTGGCGGCCGTCGGAGACCTTGATCCCGATGCCGGTGCCGTCGGCCAGGCCCAGCGCGAGCGTGCCCTCGGCGCCCGCCTTGCAGACCAGGCCCGGGACCTCGCGGTGGAAGACGGCCTCGTCTCGGCGGGTGCCCGACGCGTACTCCGGGTGGGCGCGGAAGGCGTCGGCCAGCAGCTTCTCGGGCCCGTCTGTCGCGCCTGCGATGCGGCCGAAGGCCCGGGCGAGTCCGACGAGGCTGGTGGGGAACGCGGGGGCGCCGCAGCCGTCGACGACGGGGTCGCCGACGTCCTCGCCGGTCTGCGCGGCCAGTTCCTCACGGATCGCGAGCTGCAGCGGGTGGCTCGGGTCGCGGTAGGCGTCGGTGCGCCACCCGGCGCGCACGCAGGTGCGCAGCATGGCGGAGTGCTTGCCCGAGCAGTTGTGGGCGATGGACTCCTCGCCGCGGCCGGCGGCCAGCCAGGCGTCCAGCGGGACGCGCGAGGGGAACGCCGGGGTGGTCTGCAGGTCGGCGGGGGAGAGCCCGGCCCCGGCGAGGATGCGGGTGGCGCCGTCGACGTGGATGGGTTCGCCGTCGTGTGACGCGGCTGCCAGCGCGAGCTCGGCGCCGTCGAGGTCCAGGCCGTGCCGCAGCATCGCCACGGCCTGCATGGGCTTGAGGGCGGAGCGGGCGAGGAACGGCGAGGCGGCGTCGCCGAGGAGGAGGCGCACGCCGCCGGGCCCGGTGACCGCGACGGCGCCGTGGTGGACGGCTTCCAGGTAGGGGCCGCGCCACACCTCGGCGAGCGCGGGATCGAGACTGCTGACCATGCCCGCCACCCTGCCACCGGCCGCTCCGCCACCCCAAATCCGCCCGACTGGCCCCAACGGCGACGTGATGCCTCATGTCAATACCTCCGGGTGAACTGATCGTTGCCTCAGCAGTGAACCTCCGGTTCGCCAGGT
>NZ_BAABLV010000030.1:0-36032 GCF_039544535.1 Tessaracoccus lubricantis | reverse complement strand
ACCATCGTCACCGCCGCATCGACGGCCTGCTTCATCGGGGTCCAGATCACCTACATATCAAGCCTTTCTTCGTGGGGGAACTCGACCCCCGCAACCGCTGATGATGGGTTTCATCGACCAGATGAGGTCTGAGGGGCACGCAGTCGAGTCGATCATCGAGGTCCTGCGAGAGCAGGGCGTGAAGATCGCTGCGCGCACTTACCGTGCCTGGCGCAAGCCCCGCGTCGCCGTGCGGACGGTCACTGACGCCCTCGTCGTCGACGCCGTGCGCGCGGCGGCCTGGACGACCGAGCTGCTGCCGGACGGGTCGACCCGTCGGAGGATGACTCCGGAGGGTCTATATGGGCGGAAGAAGATGACCGCGCTGATCCGCCGCACTGTGATCGCGGACGCGTCGCGCGGCGCCGTGGATCGGGCGATGCGAGCCCTCGGGTTGCAGGGCATCACCCGCGCGAAGGTGATCCGCACGACGGTCCCTTCCAAGGACGGTATCCGGGCCGGGGACCTGCTCAACCGCGACTTCACCGCCCCGCGGCCGGATCACACCTGGGTCACCGACTTCACCTATGTGCGGACGTGGGCGGGCTGGGTGTATGTCGCGTTCATCCTCGACGTGTTCTCCCAGCGGATCGTGGCCTGGCACGCGCAGACCACCAAGCACACGGACCTCGTGATGCTCCCGCTGCGCATGGCCCTGTGGGAACGCGACCGGCAAGGCCACCCTGTCGGGCCCGGGCAACTCCGGCATCACAGCGATGCCGGATCGCAGTACACGTCGATTGTGCTGACCGAGCACCTCGCGCTAGAGCAGATCGCCCCCTCGATCGGATCCGTCGGCGATGCCTACGATAACGCCCTCATGGAGACGATCAACGGGCTCTACAAAGCCGAATGCATGCGCACGACGATCTTCCACGACGGCCCGTACAAGACCATCGCCGACGTCGAATACGCCACCGCCGGCTGGGTCGACTGGTACAACCACCGAAGGCTCCACGGTAGCCTCGGAATGGTCAGCCCGAACGAGTTCGAGGCGACCTACTACGCGGCCCTCACCAGAGAGCCGCTCCCCGCATAGGAGCGGCACCAAACCTGGGTCGGTTCACGGGGTCGGTGTGGGGGGTGGTGATGATTCCGGTGATGCAGATGTCGCGGCCGTGGCGCATTTCGATCTCAGCGTGGTGTGCGCAGATCGCTGCGGACAATGCGTTGACGGCGCGGTCAGGGGTCGGTGAGTCAGACGGGACTTCGACGATGTAGAAGATGTGCCGCACCAGGGGGTGCGTGCGCAGCGGCTTCGTGAGGATGTCATGCGCTGCCCGGAGCTGACTCCGGAGCGCTTGCCGAGGGTGGTTCGTGTCGGGCACGCGGATTCCCACGATCATGGTTCGCGCTCTCCGGTCGTCGAGTGCGTCGTGATCGTAAGGAACGGGCATGGCAAGATAGGCGAGGCTGTCGAGCGAGTCGCCGTAGAGGAGCAAACGAGCCTTCCCAGACTGCGGGCCTGCCGGGGACGAGCGGGTGGTGTGTCGGATGGTGTCCATTATTTGAGGCACCTGCCTTGCCACTCCTCGTCGTCACTGCCCGGGTGGATGCGGGTGGGGTGGCTGGTGATCTGCCCGAGTGCGATCGTGCCTTCGCAGGTGAGGGCGAGGAGGTCACCGGGGGCGCAGGTCTGCGGAAGCAGCACCCTGATGGCGGTCTGCGTGTGCGGGGAGCGCAGCAGGGTCGTCTTGCGGTGCCGCGCGTTCGGGCACTGCAGGGGCAGGACGTCGAGGACGCGGGAGTCGAGGGCGGCCAGGTCGCAGTCGACCGTCAGTTCCAAGGGGTGCCGCAGCCCGCGGCGCGATGTGCGGGCGAGGATGGTGGTGACGATGACGGTGCGGTACTCCTCTCCTCGCGCCGACGCGCTGCTGGGCGCGATCAGGACACAGGGGGTGCCGCGCTGTGCTGCGAGGGCGGTGAGTGATTGCGCGCCGATGCTGATGTCGCGGTCGGCGAAGGCGGTGTCTGCGGGCCAGGGAGGGCATTCCTCGTACAGGGCGGCAAGAGCCATCGCCCGGGACGAGATCAGGGTGTGCATGATGCTCATCGGGTCACCGCGAGTTCCCGGACCTGATCTGCGCGTACGAAGGCTTCCTGTGGGCGTGGGCGCACGTCGCTGAGCGTGACCGCGCCGGCGCAGGGGACGGCGAGAAGGTCGCCTTGGTGGATGTCTGCGGGAAGGGTGACGATCGGGTACGGCCACGGCGCAGACCCGGTTTCGCCGGGGATGAGTTCGATGGTGGTGTTCTTCGCCGTCGACGTGCGGCCGATGAGCCGGCACTCGTCCCAGTAGGGGGCCACCCGGTCGAATCCGCAGTCGGTGAGGGCGACGCGTTTATCGGTGTCGGTGTCGACGCGGAGGGTGACCTGGAAGACCAGGACGGTGACGTCGTTGCCGATCCCCTGGGCGTGCGCCTGGGCCGGTTTCGGGTGCGGCAGGTCCCCGGTGAGTAGCGCCGGGGTGCCGGTGATGTCCACCAGTCGCCTCAGGGACACTCCGCCGATCACGACATCCGAGACCGTGGGGACGGTGTGCTCGGGCCAACGTCGGGGTTGGAGAGGGTCGGGGATGCTGCGTCTGAGGGAGGGGAGGATGGCGGTGAGGGTCATGCCTCCACTTCTACGCGGCAACCACCGGGCAGGGAACAGCCCCTCACGGAACTCATGCGCCTTCTCGGCCTGCCGCTAACAGCACCACGCAGAGGGCGCGGCCACTCGCGTCCGTGCCGTCGGCGCGCTCTGCGGGCCTGTGGTGTTAGCGGCCCGTCAGAGTCCGCCCGATCCTCGTATGGGTTCTGTTAGGACGCCTGTTTCGGGGGTGTGGGCGGGTGTTTGATCGTGAGTTGCACCCGCTGTTTCGGGTTGCGCGGCTAGTGGTCCTGCTGTCGCTTGTTATCCGAATGGAGCTTGTTGTGCTTGACATCGTCTACGCGCTCGGCGTGATCGCCTTGTTCGTCGTCGTCGGGCTGCTGGGGAAGGCGGTGGAGAAGCTGTGATCGTCGTTGAACTTCTCGCCGCCGGTCTCGGGGTCGCGGCGATCGTGTATCTCGTGTTCGCTCTCGTGAAACCGGAGCGCTTCTGATGACCTGGGTGTACGCGCTTCTCGCCCTCGCCACCGTCGCCATCATCCTGGGCATCCTGCACCGCCCGTTCGGTGACTACATGGCCTGGGTCTACACGTCCCGCAAGGACTGGAAAGTCGAACGCGGGATCTACAAGATCATCGGCGTCGATTCCAAGACCGAGCAGACCTGGCAGGCCTACCTGCGCAGCGTGCTCGCGTTCTCCGCGATCGGCCTGCTGATCGTCTACGGCCTGCAACGCCTCCAACAGTGGCTGCCGTACTCGCTGGGCCTGACGGCTCCCTCGGAGCATCTGTCGTTCAACACCGCGGCATCGTTCGTCGGCAACACGAACTGGCAGTCGTACTCGCCGGAGCTCACCGTCGGCTACACCGTCCAGTTCGCCGGTCTTGCGGTGCAGAACTTCGTGTCCGCCGCAGTCGGTATCGCGGTCGCGATCGCTCTGGTGCGCGGTTTCGCCTACCGGCGCTCAGGCACGATCGGGAACTTCTGGGTCGACCTGATCCGCGGCACGCTGCGCATTCTGCTGCCGATCGCCGTGGTCGGTGCGATCGTGCTGATGATCGGCGGAGTGATCCAGAACTTCAACGGGTTCACCACCGTCACCACGATCACCGGCGCCACACAGACGATCCCCGGCGGGCCGACGGCGTCGCAGGAGGTCATCAAGCTGCTCGGCACCAACGGCGGCGGGTTCTTCAACGCGAACTCGTCTCACCCGTTCGAGAACCCCACCGCGTGGACGAACGTGTTCCAGGTGCTGCTGATGCTCGTCATCCCATTCTCCCTGCCCCGCACCTTCGGGCGGATGGTGGGTGACAACCGTCAGGGTTACGCGATCGTCTCCGTGATGGCGATCCTGTACGTGGCGTCGTTCAGCATCCTCACCGCGCTGGAATCGGCCGGCATGGGCACCGCCCCCGGCCTTGCCGGCGGCGCGATGGAAGGCAAGGAGCAGCGGTTCGGGATCATCGGATCGACCCTGTTCGCCACCACCAGCACCGGCACCTCCACCGGCGCGGTGAACTCGATGCACGACTCGTACACCGCCCTGGGCGGGATGATGCCGATGCTGAACATGATGCTCGGTGAAGTCACCCCTGGTGGCGTCGGCTCCGGGATCTACGCGATCCTGATCCTCGCGGTCATCGCCGTGTTCATCTCGGGTCTGCTGATCGGACGCACGCCGGAGTACCTGGGCAAGAAGCTCGGCCCGCGCGAGATCAAGCTCGCCGCGCTCTACATCCTCGTCATGCCCACCCTGGTGCTGGCCGGAACGGCGCTGAGCTTCGCGATCCCCGGTGTGCGGGAAGAGGTGGAGAACACGTCGATCTGGAACCCCGGCATCCACGGCATGTCCGAGGTGCTGTACGCGTTCACGTCCGCAGCGAACAACAACGGATCCGCGTTCGCCGGTCTCACCGCGAACACGCCGTGGCTGAACACCACACTGGGGCTCGCGATCTTGCTGGGACGGTTCGTGCCGATCGTGTTCGTCCTCGCCCTGGCGGGCTCTCTCGCCGCTCAGGACAAGGTTCCGACCACCTCCGGCACCCTCCCCACGCACCGTCCGATGTTCATCGGGCTGCTGACCGTGGTCACGATCCTGGTGACCGCACTGACCTTCTTCCCCGTTCTCGCGCTAGGTCCGCTAGCGGAAGGGCTGATGTAAACCATGTCCACCATCACCGAACCCCGCCCGAAAACGGCGGGCACCCCCACCCGGAAGGGCGGGTTCACCTGGGAACAGGTCCGGGCAGCCCTGCCCGGCGCGTTCCGCAAACTCAACCCCAAAGAGCAGTGGCGCAACCCCGTCATGTTCCTCGTCTGGGTCGGCGCCGCGCTCACCACGGTCCTCGCCGTCACGGAGCCGTTCATCGGCGGACCCGCCGATTCCGGCGGCACGGTCGTGCCGTGGTCGTTCACCTGGGCGATCGCGGTGTGGCTGTGGCTGACCGTGCTGTTCGCGAACCTCGCCGAGTCCGTCGCCGAAGGCCGCGGCAAAGCGCAGGCGGAAACGCTCCGCAAGACCCGCACCAGCACCATGGCCAACCGGGTCAGCAGCTACGACGCGAAGGCCGATGCTGCTGCGGAGCGGGCCGCAACCAGCCAGGTGTCATCCTCCGACCTCACCCTCGGCGATGTGGTGGTTGTGACCGCGGGCGAGCTGATCCCCGGCGACGGAGACATCGTATGGGGCATCGCCTCGGTCGACGAGTCGGCCATCACGGGCGAATCCGCCCCGGTGGTCCGCGAGTCCGGCGGCGACCGTTCCGCGGTCACCGGCGGCACCCGGGTGCTGTCGGACCGGATCGTGGTGCGCATCACCTCCAAGCCGGGTGAGACGTTCGTGGACCGGATGATTTCCCTCGTCGAGGGCGCGGCACGGCAGAAGACGCCGAACGAGATCGCGTTGAACATCCTGCTCGCGTCCCTGTCGATCATCTTCGTCGTCGTCGCGCTCACCCTGAACCCGATCGCGTCGTACGCTGCCGCCCCCGTGAGCGTCACCGTCCTGGTCGCGCTGCTGGTGTGCCTGATCCCGACGACGATCGGGGCGCTGTTGTCGGCGATCGGTATCGCCGGGATGGACCGGCTCGTGCAGCGCAACGTGCTGGCGATGTCCGGGCGCGCGGTCGAAGCCGCGGGCGATGTGACGACGCTGCTGCTGGACAAGACCGGCACCATCACCTACGGCAACCGGCGCGCCAGCGCGTTCGTCCGCCTCGGCGGGGTGCGGGAGCAGGAGCTGGTCCGGGCCGCCGCGCTGTCCTCGCTGGCCGACCCGACCCCGGAGGGCGTGTCGATCGTCGAGCTCGCCGAGCAGGAGCACGGAGAGTTCGACCGGAACACCACTGGGGAGATCGTCCCGTTCACGGCGCAGACGCGCATGTCGGGCCTGGACCTGCCCGATGGCACCCAGATCCGTAAGGGCGCCGGCTCCGCCGTGATGGCGTGGCTGGAAGAGGGCGGGAACCGGTTGCCGTCGTCGCTGGTCGCGGAGCTCGACGAGTATGTCGAGCACATCTCCCAGTCCGGCGGCACCCCGCTGGTCGTCGCCACCAAGGACGCGACCGGTGCGGGGCACCTGCTCGGGGTCGTGCACCTCAAGGACGTCGTCAAGGAGGGGCTGCCGGCGAAGTTCGCCGAGATGCGGGCGATGGGCATCCGCACGGTGATGATCACCGGCGACAACCCGCTCACCGCGGCCGCCATCGCGAAGGAAGCCGGTGTGGACGATTTCCTCGCCGAAGCCACCCCGGAGGACAAGCTCGCCTACATCCGCAAGGAGCAGGAGGGCGGGAATCTGGTCGCGATGACCGGTGACGGCACCAACGACGCGCCCGCGCTCGCGCAGGCCGATGTCGGGGTCGCGATGAACTCCGGCACGTCGGCGGCGAAAGAGGCCGGGAACATGGTCGACCTCGATTCCGACCCGTCCAAGCTCATCGACGTGGTGCGGATCGGGAAGCAGCTGCTGATCACCCGGGGAGCGTTGACGACGTTCTCGATCGCGAACGACATCGCGAAGTACTTCGCGATCATCCCCGCCATGTTCATGGGCGTGTTCCCGCAGCTCGCCGCGTTGAACATCATGGGCCTGCACTCGCCGGCCTCGGCGGTGCTGTCGGCGATCATCTTCAACGCGATCGTGATCGTGTTCCTCATCCCGCTCGCCTTGCGCGGAGTGAAGTACCGGCCCGGGAACGCGTCCAGCATCCTCGGCCGCAACCTCGCCATCTACGGGCTGGGCGGCGTGATCGCCCCGTTCGTCGGGATCTGGCTGATCGACCTGCTCGTCCGCCTCATCCCCGGCTTCTGACACACCTTCGGAAAGAAGAGAACATCATGAACACACAAGCTCGTGGAATCGGGCGCACCATCTGGGTCGCCACCCGTGCCATGGCGCTCCTGACCCTCGCCCTCGGTGTCGGCTACACCCTGCTGATCACCGGCATCGGGCAGGTCGCCCTGCCCGCCCAAGCCAACGGGTCGATCATCACCAACCAGGACGGCGACCCGGTCGGGTCGTCGCTGATCGGCCAGTCCTTCACCGACGCGGACGGCAACCCGCTGCCGGAGTACTTCCAGCCGCGGCCCTCCGCCGCCGGCGACGGGTACGACGGCGGCGCCTCCTCCGGGTCGAACTACGGGCCGGAGAACGAGGACCTGATCGCCGCGATCACCGAACGCAAAGCCCAGGTTGCGGAGTTCAACGGCGTCACCGAGGCCGAAGTCCCCGTGGATGCGGTCACCGCGTCCTCGTCGGGACTGGACCCGCACATCAGCCCCGCCTACGCGCAGATCCAGATTGACCGGGTCGCCGACGCACGCGGGATCCCCGCCGAGCAGGTACGGGAACTCGTCGCGGCACACACCCAGGGCCCGGATGCCGGGTATTTGGGAGAATCGAGGGTGAACGTTCTGGAACTGAACCTCGCCCTGGACGAGTTGGAGGACTGATCATGCCGAAACGGGGGCAGCTTCGGGTGTTGCTCGGCGCTGCCCCCGGCGTCGGCAAGACCTTCACCATGCTGGAAGAAGGGCGACGCCTCCTCGGGAACGGGAAAGATGTCGTCGTCGGGATCGTGGAAACCCACGGCCGCGCCGCGACGGCGGCGATGACCGCGGGAATCCCAGCCGTCCCGCGCACACGCATCGAACATCGCGGGGTCACGCTCGAGGAGATGGACCTGCAGGCGGTGCTGGACCGCCGCCCCGAGATCGCGCTCGTCGACGAGCTCGCGCACACCAACGCGCCCGGCTCGAAGAACGACAAACGCTGGCAAGACGTCGAAGAACTCCTCGTCGCAGGCATCGACGTCATCTCCACCCTCAACATCCAGCACATCGAATCCCTCAACGACGTCGTCGAACAGATCACCGGCGTCCCCCAGCGAGAGACCGTCCCCGACAGCTTCCTCCGCGGCGCGGAACAGATCGAGGTCGTCGACCTCGCACCGCAAGCGCTCCGCGACCGGCTCAGCGGCGGATTCGTGTACCCGGCCGAACGCATCGACGCAGCCCTGTCCAACTACTTCCGCCTCGGGAACCTCACCGCGCTACGCGAACTCGCCCTCATCTGGCTCGCAGACGAAGTCGATCAGGCGCTGAAGGGATACCGCAAAGACCACGGCATCGACAGCACCTGGGAAGCCCGCGAACGCGTCGTCGTCGCCCTCACCGGCGGCCCCGAAGGCGAGACGCTGCTGCGCCGCGGCGCGCGGATCGCGGCCCGCTCCGCCGGCGGCGAGCTCATCGCCGTGCACATCACCAGTCAAGACGGACTCCGCAGCGGGAACCCGGCGACCCTTGCCGAGCAGCGTGCGCTCGTCGAAAAACTCAACGGCACCTACCATCAGGTCATCGGGGAAGACATCCCCACCGCGCTGGTGGAGTTCGCCCGCTCGGTCAACGCCACCCAGCTCGTTCTCGGCGCCAGCCGCCGCGGACGCGTCACCGCCGCGTTCACCGGACCCGGGATCGGCGCGACCGTCGTCCGTGAATCCGGCGACATCGACGTGCACATGGTCAACCACGCCGCCGCCGGCAAACGCTTCACCCTGCCCCCACTCACCGGAGCGCTCACCCGCAAACGACGCATCCTCGGCTTCGTCGTCGCACTCCTGGGCGGGCCCGCGCTCACCGGTCTTCTGAGCCTGTTCCGCAGCGAAGACTCGATCACCACCGACGTCCTCAGCTACCAGCTCCTCGTCGTCATCGTCGCGCTCGTCGGCGGCATCTGGCCAGCCCTGTTTGCCGCCGTCCTGTCAGGCATCACGCTCGATTTCCTGTTCATCGAACCGCTGTACACGATCCACATCCACCAGCCGCACCATCTACTGTCCCTGGTCCTGTACGTCCTCATCGCGAGCCTGGTGAGCTTCGTCGTTGACCGGGCCGCCCGCTACACCCGAGCCGCCCGACGCTCCGCCGCCGAATCCGAACTCATCCAGACAATCGCCGGCAGCGTCCTGCGCGGAGACAACGCGATCCAAGCACTCATCGACCGCACCCGCGAAGCCTTCCAACTCCCCGGCGTGCGGCTCATGCGCGGCGAAGACGTCCTCGCCCGGTCCGGGGAACCGCTGCCCGACAACCATCACGCCAGCATCCGGATCACCGACGACACCACCCTGGAACTGCACGGCCCGGACCTTGCCGCGTCCGAGCAACGCCTCCTCGCCGTCGTCACCGCGCAATTCGCCGCGACCCTCGAACACGAGCACCTCACCCAGACGGCGAAACAGATCGAGCCGATCGCCGCATCCGACCGGGTGCGCGGCGCGCTCCTCTCGGCGCTCAGCCACGATCTGCGTCGCCCGCTCGCGGCCGCCTCCGCGGCGGTCGGTGGGCTCAAAGCGGCAGGACCCGACCTGGCGTCCGCGCAGAAGAGGGAACTGCTCGACACCGCCGAGGAGAGCCTCGGGGCACTCGCAACCCTGGTCACCGACCTCCTCGACGTCAGCAGGCTTCAGGCGGGCGTGCTCACCATCGCGGAGATCCCGACCGATCCCGCCGAGACCATCGCGCCCGCCCTCGACGAACTCCACCTCGGCCCCACCGACGTCACCCTCGCGCTCAATCACGGTGACGCGGTCGCGCACGCCGACCCTGTCCTGCTCCAACGCGTGCTCGTCAACCTCCTCACCAATGCGCACCGCTACAGCCCGGCCGGCACCCCCATCCACGTCAGGACCAGCACCTTCGCAGACCGGCTCGAAATCCGCATCATCGACCGCGGCCCCGGCATCCCGCCTGAGAAACTGGACGACATCTTCCTGCCCTTCCAACGCCTCGGCGACACTGACAACACCACCGGCCTGGGACTCGGCCTCGCCCTATCTCGCGGATTCATCGAAGCCATGCACGGCACCCTCACCCCCGAAGACACCCCCGGTGGCGGACTCACCATGGTCATCTCCCTCCCTACGATCCGCACGAGCCAGGAGCTGTCATGAAAATCCTCATCGCCGACGACGACCCCCAGATCCTTCGCGCCCTGCGCATCACCCTCACCGCTAAGGGGTATGAGATCTTCACCGCAGCTGACGGTGCCCAGGCGATCACAGCGGCCATCGACCATCACCCGGACATCTTCCTCATCGACCTCGGCATGCCCGAACTCGACGGTATCGAAGTCATCCACGGCATCCGCGGCTGGTCCCAGGCGCCTATCCTCGTCGTGTCCGGCCGCGCCGGCGCCGCCGACAAAGTCGAAGCCCTTGATGCGGGCGCCGACGACTACATCACCAAACCCTTTGCTGTCGAAGAACTCCTCGCGCGCATTCGCGCCCTTACACGGCGTGTTCCCCAAGAAGACGCCACGCCCGTGGTGCACCTCGGCAACGTCACCATCGACCTCGCCGCCCACAGCGTTACCCGCGAAACTGCCGACGGGCAGAAACAGATTCGACTCACCCCCACTGAATGGCAGTTCATCGATATCCTCATCCGCAACGCCGGGAAACTCGTCACCCGCCAAACCATCCTCACCACCATCTGGGGCACTGAACACGCCGAAGACACCGGCTACCTCCGCCTCTATGTCTCCCAACTCCGCCGCAAACTAGAAGAAGACCCGAGCAATCCGACATATCTGCTCACCGAACCCGGCATGGGCTATCGGCTCGATGGCATGACCACCTGACGCTCAGCACCCCCGGGCGATGAACATTCTCGACACCATCGGCATCATCGGCGAGATGCTGTCCTGGATCGGTGCAGTCATCGGCATCCCCTTCCTGATCGCAGCGCTAATCATCGCGGCCATCGATGGTCAGCGCACTCCAACGAACGTCACCATCGTCGAGGACCTCGATCAGCAGCGGATCGCGATATGGAGCGTGAAGGAACGCATATGTACGCGCACCCTCACACCCCGCGATGATCTTCGTGACCACGATTCGGCCACCGTCATCGGATACGTTTCCGAACGTCGGCCCGAGAGGCTTCACCTACACAAACGCTCCCACGCGGAGCGTCTCTGCCGCACCCTCGCACTCACTATGCTCAGCACCGTAGCAATCGGATTCCTCGCATCCCTCCTCCCCATGTTCTGGTGACCTTTCCCCCTCAGCACAACCTGCACGCGGTCAGCGCTGCGCGAGGTAGCCGTTAGAGTTCGGGCAACCTTCGTATGGGTACCGTTAGGGGTACTCGGTTCTCGGTCGCCTGTGGCCTTCGATTGTCATCTATGACCAGTGATTTTCGGGGGGAAGAGGTTGCGCCGCCCATTGGCATGCAGGCTGCGTCGGCGTCCGCGTTCTCGCCGTTGCTCGCCCGGACCCAAGTCGCTCACGACCCGATTGATCCAATCGCTTTCGATTGCGTCAAGTTCATTGTTATTCGGGCGGGCCGAGCTCGACTCTTTAGTGAGTTTGGCGCGCACTTTGTCAGCGTCGGTGATGTTGCTGTCCTGGCGGCGAACACTCTGTGTGGCGCCGAACCAGATGGATGGGTAGCGACCACAACGCTCTATCTCGACCGAGACTACGTCATCGATCAAGTGTTCTGGCAGTACGCTTCACAGTTCCAGGAGCGGCCTGACGCGAGCCAGTTTCTTGATACGCACTATGCGGAGCCCACTCAAGTCCTCCGCATCGGTAAACACCGGGCCGGGCTTATGATGCCATGGCTTGACGAACTCGCTGCGTTGAGCGCCGAAGGAGTGCCTCCTGACCGGTTCTATAGGGCGCAATCGCTAGTCTCCGCCGTCTTCGATGTCTTGGTTCCGTTTATTGTGGTCACCAGCGAAGGAACAGGAGTCGCGCGGCGAAACTCGTCGGTTCCCACCGCGCCACGTCATCGCCCCTTCCGCCCTGTACGACCTGAGGTGCTGGTTATTGCACAATCCTTGCGCGAGGAACTGGATCGCCACTGGACCGTGGGCGAGCTCGCCTCAAGAGCGCATCTCTCTGTGTCTCAACTGCGCCGAGTATTCGTCGATGCGTTTGGCAAGTCACCGATCTCGTACTTGACGATGCTGCGTGCCGAACGAATGGCTCACCTCCTGCGCGTGGAGGACGCACCTATCTCGGAGATCGCCGCCAGGGTGGGTTGGAACGATCCTGACTTCGCTGCACGTCAGTTCCGCAGGAGCATCGGTGTGTCCCCGTCCGAGTACCGCAGAATCAGCAGTGTTGCTCCGGCACACTCCAACCCTGAGTGAACGCGCGGATGTCCGGGCGAAACGCTCATGTTTGGTGCGCAGATCCTCGGGTCGCCAGAGAATGATGTAAACCGAGTTTGACCACGTCGGGTTCAGCGATGCACCTGGCGGTCGCTCACAATCTGTCCGTCGTCCGTCTCGATTGCGTTCCCTGAGTCCCTTCGCGCACCTTCTGGTCGCAGAGGTCACCCGCCGTGTGCAGGTGCCTGCGGAAGGAGGTCGACGATGGCAACCACTGAGGAACAGCGGGCGGCGCGGGATGCGAAGCTCGATGCTTTGCATGAACAGCTCACCGACGGGGTGGAGTCGTTGGTGTCAGGTGAGGACTGGAAGCAAGCACTGGAGTTCGCCGCCAGGTTCCGGGCCCGCTCGTTCAACAACACCCTGCTGATCTTCGTGCAGCACCAGAGCGCGTTCGAGGCGGGCAGGGTGCCGGGACCGGTGCCGACGTATGTGGCTGGGTTCAAGCAGTGGCAGGCGCTCGGGCGGAAGGTCGAGAAGGGCCAGTCGGGGTACATGATCCTCGCCCCCGTCACCGGCAGGTTCGCGTCGTTCACTCCGAAGGTGGCGGAATCGTGGCGCAGGCTCGGCCGGTTCGAGAAGCCGAAACCCGGTGAGGCGGTTCGGTCCCGCATGGTCGGCGTTCGGCCCGCGTACGTCTGGGATGTCTCCCAAACCGCCGGCGACCCGATCCTCACACCACCATCGCCGCGACTCCTCGAAGGCGAAGCACCCGACGGGCTCTGGGACGGCATCGCCCGGCTGGTGGAGGCGGAGGGGTTCGCAGTGTTGCGAGTGCCACACGAGGGCATGATCCACGGCGCCAACGGTCTCACCGACTTCAGGGCGAAGACCGTCGCCGTGCGCGAGAACATGCCCGAAGCGGCACAGGTGAAGACCCTCGTTCATGAGCTCGCGCATGTCCTCCTACACGGACCCGACAATCACGATGCGTCCGGTCATCGTGGGATCGGTGAGGTGGAGGCGGACTCTGTCGCGTTGATGGTCGCTGCCGCTCACGGCATGGACACCTCCGATTACACGATTCCGTATGTGTCGGGGTGGGCGGCGACGGTGCCCGAGAAGCCCCCGGTCGAGGTCGTCCAAGCCACCGGCGAGCGGGTGCGGAAGACGGCTGCGGGGATTCTCGATCAACTCCCCACCGAGCAGATCAGCAACGGTGACCCTCCCGGTCTGAACCGTGATGCGCCGTCCCCGAAATCTGCTGCGTCTGAGCGGGCGCCCGATGTTGATCCGCTGGCGGAGGGGCCGCGCCGGGTTGCGGCCGGGTCGGTGAGGAGTCTGTGATGGGTGCGATCGACGTGTTCGCTGAGGTGAACGGGATGCCGCTCGCTGATGCGGCCGCGCGGTTCGCGGCTGCCGGGGTGTCGGTGTTTCCGTGTGTGCCGGGCGAGAAGCGCCCGCTCGTGCGCCGAGGGTTCCACGACGCGAGCACCGACGTTCATCAGGTCGCTGGGTGGTGGTCGAGGTGGCCGTCCGCGAACATCGGCATCCCGACCGGTGCTGCATCCGGTATCGAGGTCGTCGATGTCGACGTGCACGCGACCGGCACCGGATTCCCCGCCTTCCGCACCGCGCACCGTGAAGGCCATGCGGCGGGGTGGGCGGCGCTCGTGCGCACCCCCTCCGGCGGGCTCCACGCCTACTATCCGGCAGACTCCGACCGTGTGCAGTCGTCGTGGCAGGCAGCGCGGGCGCATGTCGATTTCCGGGGTGACGGTGGCTACATCATTGCCCCGCCGTCGAAGGTGCTGCGCCCTGGCGGGGTGCGGGCACCGTACCGGCTGATCGTCGCGGCAGGTAGTCCTCCGGCTCCGGTGGATGCGGCGCGGCTGCGCGAGTTCTTAGACCCTCGCACCCCGATCCCTCTCGACCGTGCGCGCGCTTCTCGGTTTGAGCGGCGGGGGTCGGATGCGAAAGTGCTCGCCGGCTGGGTGGCGGGGCGTGGTGAGGGTGAGCGGAACCGGGGCCTGTTCTGGGCCGCCTGCCGACTCGCAGAATCAGGAGCCCCTCCCGATGTAACCCTCGACGCACTGGGCCCGGCGGCAGAGCACGCGGGGCTCAGGCCGCGGGAGATCATGGCGACGATCCGCTCCGCCTACCGCACCACCCACCCCACACCGCGCACGTCCGTGGAGCCCGTGGCGGATGAGCGGCGTGTGGTGCGCGGATCACCAGGGCGGGTGATCTCATGAGCACCATCGAGACTGTCTTGCCGCGGGGTCGCCGGTTGGCTGCGGTGACGGCGATCACGGGAACGGTGTTCATCGCCGCCGGCGCATTCTGGCTGTCATTCACCGCGCTTGCTGATCTTGCGCGGCGGTCTGGGATTGATGCGGGCCAGGCGTGGGCGTGGCCGTTGATCGTGGACGGCATCATCGTCGTCGCAACCGTCGCCGTCGTCGCCCTCGCCAACCAATCCCGTCCGACCTGGTACCCCTGGACGCTCCTCGCCGCCGGCGCCGTCGTGTCGGTCACGGCGAACGCGATCCACGCGATCATTGCCGCCGACACCGACGTCCCGGCGGTTCTTGCAGCGTCGGTCGCTGCGATCCCGCCGCTGGTGCTGCTGTCGATCACGCACCTCACCGTCATCCTCACCCGCCCCACCACCACGCCGGATACAGACGCGATCGAGGAGGTGCCGGCAGAGACCGCCGCTCCATCACAGGCGGTCGCCGTACCGGAGGTTGAGCAGGCGCAGGCAGTGGAGATGCCGGTGGTGTCAGTGAGTGAGCGGCGGGCGGAAGCGACGCAGTTGCGGGAGGTGGAGGGGTGGTCGAACAAGCAGATCGCCCGGCACCTGGGCGTGCACCCCTCCACCGTCGGCCGCTGGTTCACCCCAGCCATCAACGAAGAGCAGGAGGAGACCTCGTGAACGACCACACAGAGACCAGCCGCACCGAGCTACCGGAGACGCTGCCCGAACGGGGCGACGGTGCGGGGGCGGAGCGGTCGGCGTTCGCCGTGCACCGCGACCCCTCACTCTCAGGAACTACTACTGACCCTGGTTCGCGTGTGGAACGCGGGATCGCGTGGGTACGTCCGACTGATCTGATCGCGTCGAGCACCGCCAGGATCGCTGGCCGCGGCATCAACTTCCAGACCGAACTCGCGCACCGTGCCCGCCGCGCGCCAGGCCACGCCTACCGGGCGACCCGGAATCATGCGCGCGACATTCGGGATCGCCGAGCGGAACGCGCGGCACCTGCGGAGTCGGCGGTGTTCGAGTCGTTCGATGTGTTCGAGCCGCAGGATCGGCCCCGCTCGTCGTCGTGGGTGCGGCCGTCCGGGATCGGGCTGGGGTGAACCGCCATGCGCAGAAGACGGTGGCGCGACGGGGTCGGTGGGGAGCCGGTGCGCACCTGCCTGTCAGGAGGTGCCACCATGCCACAACCCCACACCCCACGCCGTGACGCTCGCGGGTCTGGGTTCGAGAACTCAGAACGACTCCGCGAACTCCTCACCCGCCTCAACACCGAAGGCCCCGACGCCTGGAGGAATGACCCCGAGGCGGCGGCACTGATGCACCACGCCGCCCAAAAGTACGCTGCCCTCGCACGCAAACACGGCCTCGACCCGTGGGAGGCCGCGACCGCGGCATTCGAGGCGATGCGCACGCCCTCGGTGCGACGGGCAGACGATCCGTGGGCGGTCATCACCCGCGCCGTGCAGATCACCTGCATCGCAGAAAACCGAGCCAACGGGCTGCTGTGCTCTGTGCATCAGGCGCGCAGGCCCAGATACTCGAGTTTCCATGACGCCGAACGCTTCTCCGACCGCGAAAACCCCCTCACCGACTACCACCCCGCGTTCCGCGCCGACCCCCTCGCGCACGATGACGATGACGACGCCGACGAGATGGAGGTGTCGGGGTCGACGGGCGTGGAGTCCGCCGTCGAGGACACGATCGCGCTGCTGTGCTGGTACCGGTGGGAACCAGTGGTCGCCCGTGCAGCGGTCGAGTGCATCTGCGCACGCCTCGCAGAGTCCGTCTCTCGTGCGGGAGCGTACGAGTCATTACGGCGCGATCGGCACGCCCGCGCCCTGCTCGACATCCCCGCACCGTCCTGGTACCGGCTGCTGCGGATCATCCTCGGCGCCCCCGATCTGCACCTGGCCGGGACGAACGCAGGTCGTGGGGTGTTGCTGCGGCTACTGATCGGTGAGCCCTTGGCGCACCTCATGGATGACACGGACTTGGCTGCGGCGATCAAAGTCGCCGCACCTGGCGTGACGCGGGGCCGGTCATGAGCGAGCCGGGGCATATCGAGCTGGAGCGTGCCGTGGATTCGATCTGGGCCGGCCGCCGTCACCGCGAAGACTACGGCGACCTCGACTCGCTGGTCGAGTCGATCGCTCGGGATGGGCTGTTGCAGCCGATCACGATCACCCCGGACGGGATGCTGATCTGCGGTGCCCGGCGTTTGGCCGCGATCCGCCGGCTCGGGTGGAAGACGGTGAACGTGTGGGTGCGCTCCGGTATCTCTACGACCCTCGGGCAGCTCCTCGCCGAACAGGACGACAACCTCCTGCACAAGCCCCTCACCCGCACCGAGGAAGCCACCCTCTACGCCGAACTGAAAGCGCTCATGGTCGAGGATGCGACGGGTCGGCAGGAAGCGTCACGGTTCACCTCGAAACAGGAAAACCCCAGGTCACACGGTGGGGCCACGGTGGCCCCACCGTCGGCTGGGGGTATCGGGAAGACCCGCGAGCAGGCCGCGCTTATGGTCACCGGCCGCAACGCGTACACCTCGCTGGAACGCATCAACGAGTTGCAGAACCTTGCCGCTGACACTGCGCAGCCCGACGACGTACAGCAGCGGGCACGGGAGGAACTTGACCGGATCGATGCGGGCGGGTCGATTACCGGAGCGCAGCATCGCATCCGCGCCGCGCAAGCCCTCGTCGAACTCGAAACCCTCGCCAGCGACCCCGCCCAACCGGCAGGCATCCGCGACACCGCAGCCGCAGGAGCGGCGCGTCTCCGGGAGCTCGAAGACACCGCACGGCCGGCAGATCTGGAACGTCTCGCGGTGCTCGCTGTCGAGCGTGCGAAGACTGCGACGAAGAAGCGCCCCGCCCAGCTCGCATCAGCACGACTCCACGCGGTTGACGAGCAGCCGCGGGAGTTCCTGCCGGTGCGGTCGTTCGTCTACCTCTGGGATGAGCTCTCCACCTGGACCGAACGCTACGACCCCGAAACCATCGGCCCGGCCTTGTCGGGTGAGCAGTGGGCGATGTTTGAGAACGCCGTCACCGCGACCATCGCGTTCCTGGATACCGCCCGCATTGCACGAAACGTGCGCCGCGAAACCGCCTGAACCCTCCGCCGTCTCCCTGCTGAGTGTTTTGGTGCACCTGTCTGGTGATCCGAATCTCGTCGGGAAGGACACCAGGATGGACCCCACCGCTCGCCGCCGCCGCACCGTGCTCATCGCCGCCATCGCCGGCGGCCTGATCCTGCTCCTCCTCATCGGCGTCGGCGTCTACGGACTCATCCGCGGACCCCAGACCGCCGAACCCAACGGAGTCACCCCGACGGGTGAACCGACGGCAACGAGCCCGGCGCTCGTCCCGACAGAGCCAGAGCCGGTGGTCGCGTTCGGCGGCCCGGAGGAGTTCGCGGTGGCGGTCGCGGAGGCGCTGTTCACCTGGGATACGGCCAGCGGGTATGAGCCTGCCGATTACGCGCAGATGCTCGCTGATGTCGCCGCCGACACGGAGGCGGACGCCGCAGCCTCGGATGTCCGTTCCTATCTGCCGACGCCGGAGGCGTGGGCGCAGCTCCGCACCCACCAAACGCGGCAGTGGCTCACCATCGACACAGTCGAGATCCCCGCCGCATGGGAGGACGCGGCGGCGCAGGCGGCACCGGGCCAGATTCCCGAGGGCTCGGTCGCGTACACGATCACCGGCACCCGCCACCGCACCGGTTACTGGGGCACCGATCCGGTCACGACAACACACCCGGTTGCGTTCACCGTGTTCCTCACCTGCACCCCCGAACGCGCCTCCGCGCCATCGCTGGCTGAGCCGATCACCGACACCTGTCTCTTGTTGCGGTTGTCGCAGCTCAACAACCCTTTGCGGTGACCGGCCATGCTCAAGAAACTCCTCGCCACCCTCACCGCCGCTGCCGTCTGCTTCGGCCCCGCTACCGTTCTCCTCTCCGTCGCCGTCCTCGCCAGCCCTGCCATCGCCGCGTGCGCACCAGGGTCCTTGATCGTCGGACCGATCCCGGACTCACTGACCGCGACCACGCGCAACGGTGAGACGGTGACACTGAACCGGCAGCAGCTCACCCACGCCGCCACGATCATCACCGTCGGTGGACAGACGGATGGGGTGGGGCGTGCAGGGGTGGTGATCGCGTTGATGGCAGCGCTCACGGAGTCGCACCTGCGGATGCTCACCAACACCGGCACCTACCCCGAATCCGCGAACTACCCCAACGATGGGGATGCAGCCGATCATGATTCCCTCGGCCTGTTCCAGATGCGCCCGCAAGCCGGCTGGGGCACCGTTGCGGAGCTCATGGACCCGAACTATCAAGCCCGCGCGTTCTACGGCGGACCGGCCGGACCCAACTACCCCTCACCGCGCGGGCTGCTCGACATTCCGGGGTGGCAGCAACTCGACCCAGGCGAAGCCGCGCAAGCCGTTGAGGTGTCGGCATACCCGGACAGGTATCAGAACTATCAGCCCGTCGCCGAAGCGATCCTCACCGCCCTCACCCGCCCCGCACCATCAAGCGGCGGTGGCAACGGTGGTGATGTGGTGGTGCCTGAGACCACCAGGGTCGTGTTCCCGTTGCCGGAGGGCTCCTGGGTGCGGACCAGCCCGTTCGGGTGGCGCACCGACCCGATCACGTTCGAGACCGCGTTCCACTCCGGCAGCGACTTCTCCGCCGCCGACGGCACCCCGATCTTCGCCGTCGCTGATGGGATCGTTACCCACGCCGGATACACCGGCTCCTGGGGCGGGCTCATCATTGTGGAGCACACCGTCGGCGGGGAACGGGTTGCCTCGTATTACGCGCATATGTGGGAGCACGGCATCCACGTCACCGAAGGCATGACCGTCACCGCAGGGCAGCACATCGGCGATGTCGGCTCCTCCGGGAAATCCACCGGAGCGCACCTGCACCTCGAAATCCGCCCCGGAGGCACCGGTCAGCCCGCGATTGACTCCGACCAATGGCTCACCGACCACGACGCCGAAGGCATCACCGGCGGCAACGCCTCCCGTGCGTCCTGCACCCTGAGCGGAGGTGGACGCTGATGGACGTATTCCCCGACTTCGGCGGCGTCGGCGCGGCCGACGACCTCCGCACCGTCATCGGTGCACTCCTGATGTTCGTGCTCATCATCGCCGTGCTCATGCTGATCGTCTCCGTGATCGTCTGGGCCATCTCATCTTCGATCGGCAACCCGCACACCGCCACCAAAGCCCGACTCGGGGCCTGGGTTGCGCTCGGCACCGCAGCCCTCGCCGGAGCAGGCGTCGCCTGGGTCAACTTCCTCCTCGCCGTCGGCGAACGTCTCTAGTTTTGCTCCTAGCCGGCCGTCGGTCGGCTGATGGTGATCTCACCGCTGGTGAGCGCGTTACGAAGGCACTCAGCGATGCGTTGCGCATCATCCTCGGTCGCTTCGGGCCTGAGAGTGATGCCGAGGCCGGAAGGTGGCAGGTCCGCGCTCATAACCGTGGCCTCAATCATGGAATCAGAGTCACATCGGTCGTCCCCGGAGAAACGTGGGTCAGCGACCCCGACCGACCACTGGTTGCCGTTTGCGTCCACGGTCCTCACGTCGGGAACCTGCGAGCATCCCGCTAGCAGCATGCCAGTGGCGACAGCACACATTGCCAGAAGGTACCGGCCCCTTCTCGTGACTCGAGTAACGGCAATCACATCAATAAGACTCACCCCTGGCCCCGTTCCTTCGTTTGCCGACATCTGGGCAACGCGAATCCGCCTGTGACCACTTAAGCCTATCAAGGGGCCTCATGGTGCACCTGGCTGACAAGTCCGCCATTCCCCGGCGCTTGTGAGCAGAAGGAGCATCCCTGTGATTGATATTGATCCGAACGGTACCGGGCTTCCCGGTATCGGGCAGCTGCGCATCATCGTCGGCGCGGTCATGACCGTCGGCCTGATCCTCTCCGTCCTCGCCCTGATCATCTCAGCGATCGTGTGGGGTTTCGGCGCGAACTCCTCCAACCCGCATCTTGCGTCGCGAGGGAAGGTCGGCGTGCTCGTGTCCTGTGGGGCGGCGATCATCTGCGGTGCAGCGGTGACGCTCATCAACTTCTTCTGGGGCGTCGGCCAAGCCGTCTGACCCCATCGCGTACGAGGGAAGGAGGATGCGGTGAGTGTGTGTGATGTGCCGGTGATCTCGGCCGTGTGCGACTCCGTCGGCCAAGGAGCCGCGACGTTGGTAGCGGCCCCGTTCGACTGGCTCGCCCAGGCGATGGGCGGGGCGGCCGCGTGGCTGTTCGAGGCGGTCTGGGCGGTGTTCGACACCACCACCCTCGTCGATGTCACCGACGAAGGCTATGTCGGGGTCTACAACATCCTCTTCGGGGTCGCGGTGTTCGTCGTGCTGATCTTCTTCTGCCTGCAACTGATCACCGGCCTCATCCACCGCGACCCCACCGCCCTCACCCGCGCCGCCCTCGGAGCCGCGAAAAGCATCCTCGGTTCCTTCGTCGCCATCGGCCTCACCGGTCTGTTGCTGGAGATCACCGATCAACTCGCGGTCGGGATCGTGCAGGCCACGGGGAACACGATGGAATCCATCGGCGACCGGATCACCCTGCTCGCTGCGGGGTTCGCGGGGATCAACATCGCCGCGCCCGGTGTCGGGGCGATCGTCACGATCTTCCTCGCCGGCCTCGCCATCAGCGCGGCTGCGATCGTGTGGTTCTCGCTCCTGATCCGCAAAGCCCTGCTGCTCGTCGCGATCGTGTTCGCCCCGATCGCCTTGGCGGGGTTCTCCTGGGATGCGACCAAGGGATGGTTCGGGAAGTGGGCGACGTTCGTGATCGCCCTGATCCTGTCGAAGCTCGTGCTGGTGGTGATCTTCCTCGTCGCGATCACCCAAGTGAGCGCGCCGATTGAGCTTGATCTGGCGTCGATCAGCGACCCCATCGCCGGGGTCGTGCTGATGTTCATCGCCGCGTTCGCCCCGTACATGACGTACAAGTTCGTCACGTTCATCGGTTTCGATATGTACCACTCGATGAGCGCGGAGCAAGAAGCTAAGTCCGCGCTCAACCGTCCCGTCCCTGTGCCGTCCGCTCCGAAGACCGACGGGGCGAAGAAAGTGCTCGATGGCGCCGGCGACACACCCACCGGAGGCGGCGGCAGTGCGGGACCTTCCGCCGGTGGGGCTACACCAACTGCGTCCAGTGCGGCACCCGCCGCGACCGGCGGTGCGGCTGCTTCCGGGAGCGCCGGAGCCGGAGCTGGTGCCGCGGGAGCCGGGGCGGGCGCGGCCGCGGCTGGGCCTGCGGCAGCTGTCGTCGTCGGGGCCCAGGTGGTGGGTGCGGCGGCGACCGGGGGCCCGAAACTCGGCGGTAAGGTCGGCGGTGCCGCAGAGGGTCACGCGGCAGGGGCCGGTGAACCCGCGCAACCCGCACCGCCACCGCCCGCACCGAGCCACACCCCGACCGCACCACCGGCGCGACCGACGCCCTCGACGCCTCCGCCCTCATCGAAGCCGACTGCCGGGAAGGAGTGACCGATGTCGACTCAGCCGAACACGAGCAGTGCGGGGTTTGGGTTGCGGGCGGTGCAGTTCTCCCGTCTCACTCGCCGCGGCATCCTCCTCGGCCTCTCCCTCCCGCAACTCATCGTCCTCGCCGTCGGCGTGCTTTCCATCGTCGGCGCCCTTTATGCCGGGGGTGGGATGCTGCTGGCCTGGACCGCACCTATCTGGCTGCTCTGTGCAGCCCTCGCCTGGACACCCATCGGCGGCAGGAAGCTCATCGAGTGGGTGCCCGTCACTTTCCAGTGGGTGGCCCGCACGCAGGCACGGCAGACGGTGTTCCAGCGGCGGGTCGTGAAGCCCCGTCCTGCGGGCACGCTCGCTCTTCCTGGTGATGCGGCGTCGTTGCGGGAGTGGGAGGACCCGGAGACGGGGGCAGCGATGATCCACGACCCCCACGCCCAGACCCTCACCGCGATCGTCGGCATCTCACATCCTGCGTTCGTGCTCCTCGACCCCGGCGAACAGGAACGCCGCGTCGCCACCTGGGGTCGGGTACTCGCCACGACCTGCCGGTCCGGTCGGATCGCCCGCCTTCAAGTGTGCGAACGCACCCTCCCCGATGGAGGTTCCGGACTGATCGAGTGGTGGCAACGCCACGGCACTGACGACGGGTCTTGGGCCTCCACCGTGTACCGCGAGCTCATCGACCGTGCCGGACCCGCCGGGGAACGCCACGCCACCACCATCAGTCTCGCCCTCGACCTCAAAGCTGCCGCCCGCCAGGTCCGCACCAACGGCGGCGGCATCAAGGGAGCCGCCGCCGTCCTCCGCCAAGAGATGACGACGCTCGTGACGGCGCTGCGGGCGGCGGAACTCACGATCACCGGGTGGCTCACCCCCGCACAGGTCGCAGTGATCCTCCGATCCGCTTATGACCCCGCCACGGCCGCGATCCTCGAACGGAACACCGACATCGGCCGGTCGCTGGCGACGGCGGGCCCGGTTGCGGTCACGGAGACCTGGGATCGCCTGCGGTCGGATTCCGCGCACCATGCGGTGCTGTGGGTGTCGGAGTGGCCGAGGTCGCAGGTGTATCCAGGGTTCCTCGCCCCGGTGTTGCTGTCGTCCGGGATTCAACGTTCATTCTCGCTGGTGTGCACGCCAATCCGGTCGGATCAGGCGGCACGGGACATCAGAAAGAAGAAGACCGAGCTGATCTCGGACGCCGCGCAGCGGCAGAAGATGGGACAGATCGAAGACGCCTCCCAAACCGCCGAATACAGCGACATCCTCCAACAAGAAGCCGACCTCACCGCAGGCCACGGCGTCCTCCGCTACACCGGCCTCATCAGCATCAGCGCGCCCACCCCGGAAGAACTCGATACCGCGGTCGCCGCGATCGAGCAAGCCGCGATCCAAGCCTCCTGCGAGACCCGGCGTCTCGTCGGGCAGCAGGCCCAAGCCTTCACCGTCGCAGCCTTGCCGCTGTGCCGCACCGTCTGAACGACAGGAGCCCGTCATGCCGACCTTCCAGAACCCGACCACGGACGCCGCGGAAGCGTCCGAAGCGCTCCGCGGGCTCGCGCACGCCTCCCGCGTGTTCGAGGACCCCGCTGACACCTATGCGGTGCTGGGTGATCTGCTCGCCGGGGTGCGATCCCTCCGGCAAGTGCTCGACCAGCTCGCCACCACCCACGTGACGAACCGAGTGCGCGCGCACGACGACGCCGGGGATCAGACCGCCGGCGCAACCTACGCGCTCGCCGCGACCGCCGAGCTGCAGCAGGCCGCGGCGTTGCTGGATGGCGTGCATGAGCGAGTGGATGCGGCGATGGCTGCCTCGGGACGGATCGCCTGGCACCCCGCGCCTCTAGAACCAGGTCCGGTGTCGCGGTGGGTGAGTGTGGTGTTCCTGCAAGGACAGGACGCCGACGACGTGCTCGCGATCATCGACCGCGCCGGCACTGATGTCGCGATCGAGCACCTGGCCGGGTTCGACATGGGCGAGGAGACCACGCAGGCCGCGCTCATCAACGGATACGTTTACGACACCATCCCCACCGGCGCCCTCGACCACACCACCACCGCAGGCGTCTACACCCTGACGTACAACCATGACCACGGGCACGTGTCCCTGCTCCGAGCCCACACGGAAACACGAGAGCCGGATGCTGAGGCTCCGTCTGCGCGGACGACGCCGACCCGTCCACGGGCGCGGCGCCAAGCGGCGGTGGACGAGGAGGAAGACGACTGGTTCGCGCAGTCACAGTCCTCATCCGCGTTGCGGGGGCGGGCACTGTGAGCGATCGCCAGAAGCTCCATACCGCGGCGTTGGTCGAACCGGCCGGTGAACGCCGCAAGCAGCGAAAGGCACGTAAGCACGCCGCCGCGAAGATCGAAACCAGCGCCCGTCGCACCGAGCAGTCGGCGGAGCGTGAACGGCTGGCGGCGGAGCGGGCGGAACGCCGTAACACCACCTACCTCCCCGCCGCCGGCGAACCAGGGGCAGCGGCGCTGCGGACGCCGGGGCGGTTTCGGTTGCCGCGACATCAGGACACCTCGGCGACGCTCGCGGGCGCATACCCGTTCCTCGCCGAAGGCGGCCTCGGCGCCGACGGCGTATTTATCGGCCAAGACCTCTACTCCGGCGGCTCCTTCGTCTACGACCCCTGGACCCTCTACGCCCGCGGCCTCATCACCGCACCCAACATCGTCCTCGCCGGGATCGTCGGCTCCGGCAAATCCTCCCTCGCCAAGTCCCTCTACACGAGGTCGATCCCGTTCGGCCGCCGCGTGTATGTGCCCGGCGACCCGAAGGGCGAACATACCGCGGTTGCGGAGGCGGTCGGCGGGCGGGCGATTGTGCTCGGGCATGGGCTCCGCAACCGGCTCAACCCCCTTGATGAAGGCCACCGCACATCCGGGGTCAGCGATGCGGAATGGGCGGCGCAAGTCGCGTCCCGCCGCCGGGAACTCATCGGCGCGCTCGCAGAGACCGTCCTGGATCGGGTGCTGTCACCGTTGGAGCACACCGCGATCGACCTTGCCCTCCAAGACACCGTCCGCACCGCTGACGTGCCAATCCTGCCGATGGTCGTCGACCGTATCCTCGCCCCTGACCCCGCGACCGACACCGACGGGAGGCTGGCAGAGGACGGCCGGCTCGTCGGCCACGCCCTCCGACGCCTCGTTGCCGGTGATCTTGCGGGGCTGTTCGATGGGCCATCGACGGTCAGGTTTGACCCGTCGCTGCCGATGGTGAGCCTGGACTTGTCGCGGGTGGCGGAGAACAGCACGTTGATCTCGGTGTTGATGACGTGCTCGTCGGCGTGGATGGAGTCGGCGCTGATGGACCCAAATGGCGGGCACCGGTGGGTGATTTACGACGAAGCCTGGCGACTCATGGCCTACCCCGCCCTCCTACGCCGCATGGACGCGCAATGGCGACTCGCACGGCACTACGGGATCGCGAACATGCTGATCTTCCACAAACTCACCGACCTCGACAACGTCGGCGACCAGGGTTCCGCGATGCGTGCCCTCGCGAACTCGCTGTTGGCGAATGCGGAGACGAGGATCATCTACCGACAAGAACCCGACCAACTCGGAGCCACCGCCGCAGCCCTCGGACTCACCGGCACCGAACAGAAACTCCTCCCAGGACTCGGCACCGGACAAGGACTCTGGCGCATCAAAGAACGCTCCTTCGTCGTCCAGCACCAGCTCCACCCCGCCGAGCTCGCCGCGTTCGACACCACAGCACGAATGAAGGGCTAAACGCTCACGTTCAGGATTTCTGAACCCTGATTCCGCGTCATTCCACCAGTTTCAGCCGATTTGCGGGGCGTTGTGAGGGTGTAAGTTCCCCGCACACTGGCCTGCTCTTGGTGACTGTTTCGGCGTGCTGGTTCGCACCTATCCCTCGATTGATTCGCCATGAACGAGGGAGCAGCACTGATGGACACGATCAACGAGCTGGCAGCAGAGGAGCGCACCGCGAGGATCATCCTCGGTATCGCGTCCGAACCAGGCGACGCGGTGACGGGGAGGATGATCCGCACCGTCGGCGCATCCGAAACCGTCGCCCGTCTCCCCGCCGATGAAGCCCCGCCCGGGCCGGATGGTGACACCTGGCAGCGACGCCTCGCACCACGCCTCGACGCCGCACAGACCCAGCGGGTGCTTGCCGAGACGGAGCGGCACGGAATGAGGGTGCTGATCCCCGGCGATGCCGAATGGCCGGCCGGGATCGACGCGCTCGGTGATGGTGCGCCGGTGGCGTTGTGGGCGAAAGGCGACACCGGGCTACTGAATCGTCCGGTGTGGGACCGGCTCACCGTCACTGGGGCCAGGGCCTCCACCGCTTACGGGGAGCACGCCACCACGGAGCTGGTGCAGTCGGCGGTCGCGGACTCCCGTGTGGTGCTTTCTGGTGGGGCGTATGGGATCGATGGTGCCGCGCACCGTGCCGCACTCACCTCGGACGGTTCAACGGTCGCGGTGCTTGCAGGCGGCCTGGATCGGCCGTACCCGGCAGGGCACACTGATCTGCTGACTCGTGTCGGTAAGGAGGGCTTGTTGTTGTCGGAGTTGCCGCCGGGTGCGGCGCCGACGAGGTGGCGGTTCCTGCAACGAGGCAGGCTTCTCGCCGCGCTCTCCGGGACCGTCCTCATCGCCGAGGCCGGGTACCGTTCCGGCACCCTCCACACCGCCGCCCGCGCCGCAGAACTCGGCCGCCCCGTCGGCGCGGTCCCCGGGCCGATCACGAGCGCCACGTCCACGGGGTGTCATCGGTTGTTGCGTGATGGCCTCGCCGCGGTGGTGACTGGGTATGACGATGTGCGTGAGTTGCTGCATGGGGTTCGTGACCGGGCTCACCGTGCCGTGCGGGAGCGTGCAGGATTCGAGTCCGACCCGCTCGATGCTGGGCCGCCGGCGCAGGGTCGGGATTTGCGGGGGCCGGTGTTGTGAGGCGGGTGGTGCACCTGGTGTGAAGGCGGCCGGCTCGTGTCGCTGATGGACAACACCAGGAGGTATCTCGTGTCAGGATCACTCGCCCACATCACGCAGCCTGTGGCTGCGCCACCCAGAACGGGGGTGCGGCGCTGGCTGTCAGCGCTGCTCGCGCTCCTCGTCATCGCGGGTTCGTTCGCGCTCGGCCCCCAGGCAGCCCATGCTGGCAGTGAAGGGGTCGGGTACTGGTCAGATGGTGCGTTCCTCGGCGCGTACAACACGGATGTGGACGGCCGGCAGGCGTACTGCGCGGACCTGGACGCGGACCCGCCCTACGGCAACACGTCAGGGCCGGAGCGGATCACCGCGTTGGATTCGCTGTCGCGGCAGCAGCTTGCCGAGTTGAACTATGTGATGGACCGGTGGGGGCAGTCGGGCGACCCGAACGTCACCGCCGCGGTCGCGCTGCATGTGTGGTCGGTGGCAAGCCCTGGCCGGTATAACTCGCACGGCATGTCCGGTGACGACTACTACGTTGCCCGAGCCCCCGCGTCGGAGCGGGGCACGATCCTCGCGAACCTCGCCGCGATGCGGCAGGAGGCCGCAGCAAACGCGGTCACCGACCCGTCACTGTCGCTATCGCTTGAGATGGCAGATCAGTACGCGGGCACCCTCACCGTCGCCACCCACCCCGCAGGGCTCACCGGGGCTGCGACCTTGTCGGATGCGGTCTTCGCTGACGGTTCCTCGGCGCGCACGATCGGCGCCGGGGCGCACCCGATCACCGGGACCCCGGCAGATGGTGTGCCGTCCTACCGGGTTGGCGCGTCGATGAGAATCGATGCGGCCGGGTATGGTGCGGCGCTTGATCTCTACACGACCCCTGGGAAGCAGCGTCTGATCGCCGCCGTCGCAGGGTCATCGACCGGGTTGTCGGCGTCAGCGGAGTCGCCGGTGATCGAACTGGATTTCCAGCCGGAGATCACCACTCAGGTCGCCTCCCGCTACGTCGCTGAAGGTGATGCGTTCGTGGACGAGCTCACCGTGTCGGTGTCGAAAGGCACCTGGATTCACCTCAATGGTTCACCGATTGAGGTGACCGCAACCGGCACCCTATATGGACCGTTCGATGAGCAGCCCACCGAAGCAGACACCCCACCTGCCGGAGCGCCCGTCACCGGCGTCGAGACGGTGACGTTGACGGGTGCGGGGTCGTATACGTCGCCGGGCACGATCGTTGCTTCCGAGTCGGGGTTCTACACGTGGGTGTGGAGCATCGACAAGGCCGCGCACGGTGAGCACGCGAAGTACCTCACCGATTCCTTCACCGACCGCTTCGGCCAGGTCACTGAGACGTCGGTGGTGCCGTTCCAGCCCGAAGCTGTTTCGGAAGCAGATCAGCGTCTCGCTGTCCCCGGTGACGCACTCACGGACACGATCACCGTCAGTAGCAGCAATGGTGCGTGGTTGAAGAAGGACGGCGCGCACATTCCGGTGGTGTTCGAGGGCACCGCCTACCAGGTGCCAGGCACACTGCCCCCGGCGCAGAGCGCCGACATCGGCCCGAACGCAGTGCCGCTCGGCACCGTGACGATCACCGCGGACGGCCCCGGCATCTACACGTCCCCGCCGGTGATCGCGCCGACGGGCGGGTTTGTGACCTGGGTGTGGGAGGTGAAGAAGTCGTCGCAGCCGGAGTGGGTGCGTGACTACCTCGCCGCCGGCTGGACCGACGAGTACGGGATCAGTGTGGAGACGACGTCGGTGCGGTGGCCGGTCACGGTGACGTCGCTGGTGCGGGAGTACAACGTGCACCCCGGCGGACGCGCCTTCGACGTGATTACCGTTACCGGGTTCCCTGCGAACCATGGGGATTTCACCGGCGACGGCTACTGGGGCGCCGACGTCGACGAACTCCACCACACCGTCTACGGCCCGTTCGCGTCGGATGCGGAGCTCACCGATGATCTCGACCTCACCGGTGCTCCGGTGCTGACGGCGCTTACGACGCCGGCGAGGAACGGGGTGTACAAGCTCGGGTACACGGATGAGGACAAGATCGTGCCGACCGAGCCCGGCTTCTACGTCTTCGTCACCACCTTCACCGGCGACGACCGCGTGCAGCCGTATGCGTCGTCTCCGGCGGATGTGCTGGAACGCTTCTACGTCCCACCCACCAATACGGAGGTTCCGGTGTCGGTGGTGACGCAGGCGACACCGGAAGCGTTCGTCGGTGAACCGTTCTCGGATACTGCGCTTGTGCAGGGCACGAAGATTCCCGACGGTTCCTATCTGGTGTTCCGCGCTTACGGACCCCACCCGGCAGACCCCGGAGCCGTGTGTGAATCGCCGTTCTATGAGAGCGAGGAGATCCCGATCACTCAGGCGGGTGTCTACCGTTCTGGCACCACCACCGTCACTGAGCCGGGGAATGTGTACTGGGTCGAATCCCTCTACAACGCCGACGGCGAGATCATCGCCGAAGGCGTCTGCGGTGCGCCGGGTGAGACGACGGTGGTGAAGGAGCAGCCAGAGGAGCTGATCGTGAAAACGAACGCCGTGGCGACCGTGCAGCTTGGTGATCCGGCGCATGATGTCGCGACCGTCACCGGCACCGTCCCCGACGGGGCACGCCTGATCTTCGAGGCGTACCGGCAGGACAGTGACACCGCGACTTGCACCTCGGAAGACCTCGTTTTCACCTCCACCACGATTGATCTGGATGGGCCGGGTGAGTATCGCTCTGACGAGGTGATCTTCGAGACGGTCGGCATCTACTACTGGGTGGAGACCGTCACCGATGAGGACGGCACGATCCTGCACCGTGGGGTCTGCGGCGCACCGGATGAGACCACCACCGTCACCGACACTCCGGACGAACCAGGGACACCGGGCACGCCGGGTGAGCTCGCTCACACCGGCGGCGGTGACTGGTGGCCGCTCGGTCTTGCCGGTGGGCTGATCGCCGCGGTCACCGGCGGGGTGCTGCTGTTCGGGCGTCGCCTCGCGATCGCCCGCGACCGTGCCGGGTACGTCCGCGAGGAAGACGAAGCGTTCGAGGAGTTCAAGGCCCAGTTCGAGGGAGCAAAGGAGGACTAACTCCAGGCTGCTGACCCGCCGGCACCCCCATGGCGGGCCGGCACGGGAGGGCACGAACCACCCCCAGGTTCGTGCCCTCCCACCTGCGTTCCCGGGGCGGTACGAGCGCACCTGCCTGGCGACACCACTGCACTCCACCGAGAGGAACCCTGTGACGCCGAAGCCCCGCTACCGCCGCACCCACCCCGACCACCAACCCCCGAAAGCGCCGAAGCCACCGAAGACTGAGCCCGGTGGACCGGTCGTCGTGCCGGTGGTGGAGTTCACCATCACCGATGACGGTGCGATGACAGTCACCGTCGACGGGGCGACGTACCTGCCTGAGCCGTTCGCTCCGGGGTGGCGACGCGAAGCGTTCCCGACGATCCTCGACGCCCTCACCGCCCGATATCGGTCGCCGCTGCGGGTGCAGGTACACGAGGCGGACGGGTCGACGTTCACCGACATCATCACCCCGCCCCGCGAACGCCCCGCGCCGAGACCGTGGGAAGTACCACCCCCGGACGACGTCATGGCGGCGCCGCTGCGCGCGGTGCCGCCCGTGCTGCATCAGGTCGAAGGGGCGGGGTTCGTTCCAGGTGAGGATGTTGCCGTTGCGATCATCCACGCCCACACCGACGCCAGCAGCAACGGCACCGCCCGCGCTCTCCTCACCGCAGAGCAGGCAGCGTTGGCGGTGACGGGTGAAGTGATCCTCCTCGGGCGCATCTCCGGCACCCTCAGCATCGTGAGAATCCAATGAGTACTCCGCGGCAGGGTGGGGCGCTTGGGGATGAGCTGGCGAACCTCGGCATCATCGCCCTCATCGCCGCCGCCGTCCTCGCCGTCATCCTCCGCGTCGCGGGCACCATCACCGCCTGGGTCACCGGGATCAAGCAGCCTACGGGCGGGATTGAAGCCGGCCTCGGCGTCATCCTGCACCCCACCGACCCCGGCAGCGCACTCGGTGCCAACGGGCTGAACCCGGTGGCGTACTGGGTCGTCGCAGGTGTCCTCATCGTCGCGGTCGGTGGTGCGGGGTGGTGGGTGTGGCGGTTCTTCCGTGAGCACGCACGGCAGACGAAGGTCGACCCGTACCGGATCGTCGGGATCGCCACCCGCACCGACGTCACCACCGCAGCCTCAGAGAAGGCACTGCTGCGACGGGCCGGGCAACTCCGTCCCTCCATCGAGGAGCCTGCCGTCACCGATGTCGGCTACCTCCTCGGCGCATCGAGGAATGTGGGTGTGTGGGCGAGTGTGGAGGATTCGATCCTGCTGATCGGGCCACCCCGTTCTGGGAAGGGTCTGCATGTGGTCATCAACGCGATCCTCGATGCCCCCGGCGCAGTCGTCACAACCTCCACCCGCCCCGACAACCTCACCGCGACGTTGAAGGCGCGGGGCGCGGAGGGTCGGCCGGTGGCGGTGTTCGATCCGCAGCACCTCGCCGAAGGCGTCCCCGCAGGACTCCGGTGGTCGCCGATCCGGGGATGTGAGGACCCGTTGACGGCGATGATCCGCGCCACCGGCCTCGCTGCGGGCACCGGCCTGTCCGCCGGTGGCGTCGAGGGCGGGGACTTCTGGGAAGGGAAAACCCGCACCGCACTCCAAGCCCTCCTTCACGCCGCCGCCCTCGATCAACGTGCGCCTGCCGAGCTGTTCCGGTGGACCCTCGATCCTGCCGCAGCGTCCGATGCGGTCGCGATCCTCACTGCGAACCCTCGGGCGGCGACGGGGTGGGCGGATTCGTTGCAGGCGATGATCGACTCAGACCCCCGAACCCGCGACTCCATCTGGCAAGGCGTGTCCCTGTCCCTTGCCGCGCTCGCCGATCCTCGTGTTCTTGATGCGGTCAGTCCGGGCCCGGAGGAGCGGTTCGATCCGGAGGAGTTTCTACGCAAGCGCGGCACCGTGTATCTGCTCGCGACGGGGGCGGGGGCGAATAACAGTGCCGCGCTGGTGTCGGCGTTCGTGGAAGACCTCGTCGAAGCCTCCCGCCGCCTCGCCGCACGCTCACCCGCAGCCCGCCTCGACCCGCCCCTGCTGCTCGCGCTGGATGAGATCGGCAACCTTGCCCCGCTCCCATCGCTCCCGACGTTGATGGCAGAAGGAGGGGGTACGGGGATCACGACGATGCCGGTGTTGCAGTCTCTCGCGCAGGCGCGGGAGAAGTGGTCGGATAACGCGGCCGGCGCGATCTGGGACGCCAGCATTGTGAAAATCATCCTCGGCGGCGCATCCAACAGCCGCGACCTCCAAGACCTCACCACCCTCATCGGAGAACGCGACGAGATCACCGACTCCACCACCATCGGCGACCACGGCTCCCGCACCGCGCAGCGTTCCATTCGTCGGGTGTCGATCATGCCGCCCGACGTGATCCGCACCCTCGCATTCGGCACCGGACTGATCCTGCTGCGCGCCGCACCGCCGATCGTCGCGAAACTCCGGCCCTGGACCCGCCGCAAGGACGCGAGCGAGCTGCAGGGTCAGCGGCGTGTGGTGGAGGAACTGCTGCAAGCCGGCACCCCAGCATCCACGGGAGATGAGGGGCCGGTGGGCGCACCTGAGTGACAGAGCACCCCGAAGTGCGGGGTGTCGTCATCACGAGGAGTGTCCAATGGCTATCCATACGCAAGAGTCCCTGTCCGGGTTCATCGCTTCCGAACCGCACCTGTCGTTCACCGAGAAAGGTGATGCGCGGCTATTCGTCAAGATCGGGCAGGAACACTACCGCCGAGAAGACGACGGCTCGTTCACGCAGACCGAGACCACATTCCACGACCTCGTCGCCTTCCGGAAGACCGCCGAACGCGCCCACCAGCGCTTCGCCAAAGGCGACAAGTTCATCGCCGAGGGCTACACCCACCACTACGACCGTACCGACGACAACGGGCAGGCCGTCAAGGTCGAAGAGTTCGTCGCGAAGAAACTGGGCCACGACCTCGCCCGCACCCGCTACACCGTCGACCGCCCCCGACGCACACCAGCAACCGACTCACTGGATGCCGGACTCGAGGATGCTGCCCTGTCACCCGACGCACAACTCCGCGCGCCCGCTGGTGCCGCCACGGTCGGGAGGTGAGGGCGGGTCATGGTCGATGAGCTGCCCGAGATGGGCAATGTTGATCCGGGGGAGGTGGCGGAGGACGAGTTCGATGAGAGCTACGACCCCGACACCGACACTTCCGGAACTGACGATGAGGGGTCGGCGGGTCCGCCAGGGCCGGTGAACTGGAATCTCCTCACTGCCGATGCCGCGGAGGAAGAATGGCTCGCGCTCAACGAATGGGTGCACTGGCTGCGCCACACCTACGGCCTCCCCGTTGCCGTCTGCCCGCCGTTCTGGCACCGCCACCCGGCATTGGTGTGGGAACTGTCCGCGTTGCACATCCACTGGCTGTGCGCGATCCACCCCGAAGCGAAGGGCTCCGCGATGCTCGTCTGGCATCGCGACTTCGCCGAAGCCCGCGAACGCCTCCGCGACTGGACCGCAGCCTGCGGCACGCGCCTGAACACCGACCGCCCCACCCGCCAGATCATCTGGCCCGGCGAGAAACCCGTCGAACCAGTCGAAGACGTGGTGATCCCGAACCGCGAGGAAGACTTCGTGGAATACATGCACGCCGACGTTGAAGCACGGCGATGGGCTGAGGATCAGTTCATCGCTGGACTTGTTCTGAGCACAGGAGAAGTGCCGTGAACAGGCAGCGGCGCAGGCGCGGTGAGGATCGGCGCTTCACGGTAGAGGCGGTGCCGCGCAGCCAACCTGATCTGCACAAGCTCGCGCAAGTGTTCCTCGGCATGGCGGTTGGCAGGGCGAAGGCCGAGGAGTCATCCGCGCCGGATGCTGATGATCCTGGGCGTTCTGAGCCTGGCAACGTAGAATAGAACCCGACGCCACAGCCTCTCCGGCTGGGTGCGCAGTCTCTTTGCCCTTGTGGCTTACCCCGGTTCATTCCGGCGGACGTGTTTCCCGTTTACGAGTCGCACCGCGTGACGCTTCGTCGTCGCGTTGGCTCCCACCCATCGGTGAGAGGAAACACGACTCATGACTCTGGCACCCCCAGCGCCACCCACCAGTCTCGACCGTCTCGGCGAGACCACCACCCTCGCCGTCTCCTACCTGCGTGTGTCCACGAAGGAGCAGGCAGAGCGCGGCGGCCGCGACGAGGGCTTCTCGATCCCCGCGCAACGCGACGCGAACCTCCGCAAAGCCCGCGACCTGAACGCGATCGTCGTGGAGGAGTTCATCGACGCGGGCGAGTCCGCGCGGAAGGCCGACCGGCCCGAGCTGATGCGGATGATCGAGTACGTCAAGACCCACCAGGTCGCGTACTGCATCGTCCACAAAGTCGACCGGCTCGCCCGCAACCGCGCCGACGACGTGGCGATCCACCTCGCCCTCAAAGACGCCGGCGTGATGCTCGTGTCCGCGACGGAGAACATTGACGAGACCCCATCGGGAATGCTGCTGCACGGCATCATGTCCACGATCGCGGAGTTCTACTCCCGCAACCTCGCCAACGAGGTCGCCAAGGGCATGACCCAGAAAGCGGCAACCGGTGGCACCGTCGGGCGGGCACCCATCGGATACCTCAACGTCCACCAGCGTGACGAGCTCGGCCGCGACGTTCCCACCGTGATCCCGGACCGGGACCGTGCCGCTTTGGTGCGGTGGGCGTTCGAGGCATACGCCACAGGGAACTACTCAACCTCAATGCTGCACAGCGAACTGATCGACCGCGGCCTCACCAGCGTGCCGACTCCGAAACGACCCGCGAAAGCACCAGGGCTGTCCACGATCCAGCAGATGCTCTCCAACCCGTACTACAAGGGCGATGTCATCTTCCGTGGCGTCCGCTACGACGGACTCCACGAACCGCTGGTGAGCACGGAACTCTGGTACCGGGTCCAGAACGTTCTCACCGCGCACCAAGTGTCCGGGGAGAAGACCCAAACCCACGAGCACTACCTGAAAGGGTCCGTGTACTGCGGTGACTGCGACTCGCGGCTGATGGTCACGCACGCGAAGAACGGCAAGGGCATCGTCTACCCGTACTTCATCTGCGCCGGGCGGCACTCCAAGCGCACGAACTGCACCCGCCAGGCGATGCCGATCGAGCACATCGAACGACAGGTGGAGGACTACTACCGGCGTGTGCAGATTCCCGAGCACATCGTCACCGCGCTGCGGCAGATGCTCGTGCGCCAGTTCGATGACCTCCACACCGCGAACAAAGCCGAACGCCACACCCTCGCCGTCGAGCGCGACCAGCTCCGCGACGAACGCCGCAGCTTACTCCACGCCCACCACGCCGGAGCCGTCCCACTCGACCTCCTCAAAGAGGAACAAGACCGCATCGGCCGCAGGCTCGCGTTCCTCGATGCGCAGATCGACGCGGGCCAGATCGAGTACGACCAGGCCAAGGCGCACTTGGAAGACTGCCTCGCGCTAGCCGGTGACATGCACGCGATCTACATGAGCATTGACGACTCACTCCGACGCATCTGCAACCAAGCGTTCTTCGAGCGCATCCACGTCTACGAGGTCGAGAACGTGGACCGTGTGGAGGCGGAGCCTGGTGAACCATTCGACTGGCTGCTCGACCCGAACCTCCACGCCGCAGCGCTGGCCTACGAGGCCAGGCTGCGTGCGGGGGAGGATGTCAAACCTACGGACGTCGGAAGTTTGAACATCGACTATTGGGTGGGCCTAGCTGGACTTGAACCAGCGACCTCATCCTTATCAGGGATGCGCTCTAACCGCCTGAGCTATAGGCCCTTACCGACGACCAACTGTAGCGGAGGACCTCCGCCCGCCGCAAACTGGGGCCATCCCGTGAGCAATTGGATGGGGTCACGGCGCGACACGCCCGTAAAGGCACGCGGCGGATTCAATCGGTGGGTGCAACACCAACTAGTTTGGCCAGTTTCTCAGCAGGGGTCTCGTAATCCAAG